>NZ_JAWLCK010000078.1:0-13635 GCF_041687175.1 Lutispora sp. | reverse complement strand
TCCTTATAATCAAGAGAATCTACATCCCATTGAATAACATAATAGCCTAACTCTTTGCAAACTCTTATTACTTTATTGTTATAATCACCAAATGGTGGCCTGAATAAGTTCACCTTTTTCTCGGTTATCGCTTCAATTTTATTTGATGTGGTTGTCAATTCTTCTCTTATCTTCTCTTCGCTCAATTGGGACATATTTGGATGATTAGCAGAATGATTTCCTATCTCATGTCCCTCTTCATCAATTCTCTTTACCATATCTGGATACTTATCAACCCAAAAAGCTACAAGGAAAAATGTTGTTTTTACATTATGTTCTTTTAGTATTCTTAGAATATCTTCCGTCTTATCCGAACCCCAAGCAGCATCAAAGCTTATAGCTATCTTCTTTTCTTCAGTATCTACACAATAAATAGGTATCATTTTTTCATTATTTACAAATGCACTGATAATACCTTTATTAAATCCAAAAGTATATATGGCTGATAATAAAACTATCAACATTACTGAAATAAATATTCTTAAGTGCCTTTTGCTTATTATAAATAGTTTCATTTCAAAACCTCCCATAAAATTTCTATACTTTAACACGCAATAAACATATATCCTCAATTAAATATATGATATAATTAAAGTCCAATATCCAAGATTCTACAAATAAATATTGAATTGTTGTATTAATGTTCAAATATAATTATAATAGAGATGTTGCCGTTGTTTGTTTCTAATAATGTCTTGCGATTGGAGTGGTATAATTGAACATAGCCTTTTTTCTTGTGGCAAAATCTGAAGTAATCTACTTAAGCCCTAAAAACACAATGAGGCAGGCTTTGGAAAAAATGCAGTATCACGGCTACACTGCCGTTCCTTTAATTAACAATAAAGGTAGATATGTCGGAACTATTACCGAAGGTGATCTATTATGGAAACTTAAGAATACTCCTGGTCTAAATTTTGAAAATACAGACAAAGTATTGCTGGAAGATGTACCACAAAGGGTAAATAATATAGCGGTAAGAATAAACGCCCATATGGAAGATCTTCTCACCCTTGCGGTTGCACAGAACTTCGTACCTGTAATTGACGATAATGATATTTTTATTGGGATAATTAGAAGAAGAGAAATAATTGAATACTTTGCTAAAAAGTACATTTCAAATTTTGATAATGAAAAATAAAGAAGTCTTCATGAAGATTTAACACTAAGGAAACTTATTTTTCTTATGGTCTATAGAATGCTTTATAAATCGATGGATCTCCAAGGTAATAATTTCATGATTAATTAATAACAATATAGGCAAAATAGTGCTAAAGAGATTAGATAATACAATAAAATAATCTTGGAGGTGCTGATATTGAGTAATAAAGATAACAATTTCCGAAATAAATTTAAAGAAGAGGTTGCCAGTCAATTAGGCATTAACTTGAAGCCTGGAGATAATGGTTCTCTCTCAGCCAGAGATGCCGGTAGGATAGGTGGTGAAATGGTAAGAAGAATGATAAAAGCTTACCAAGAAAAACTTCAGTAGTAAATAAAATATTAAAAAAGCGGATAAGACTAATTCTCATCCGCTTTTTTATTGCTCTCTAAATTATATGTGATTAATTTCTTATTGCTCATTTCTAGTCTCTCTATGTCAATGTTACTGATTTCACTCTCAGGTATTGTAACAGTATTTGGATCTCCATCACTCACATATTTCTTATCCGGATTATTTTCAAAATATTTGAGATAATCATATATACCTGTACCTTGAACCTTCATCTCGCTGGCCCTAACTCTTGGTAATCTCTGGGGATCAAAGTCAATACTGTTAGGTGAAGGAGCAGGATTGCTTCCGACCTTTAAAACTGCTTTATGAAAATAATTAAAACCTTCAAAACTACCGGATATGACATATTTATAGCCATCACCTTTAGGAGCAGCACCATAGGGTAATGCTAATGATTCTACAATATAATCACCAAGGATCTCCTTGGTCTGTCGAGCATTTTTGCTTAAAGATTCTTGAACTTCCTCAATGCTAACCTTTCCTAGGTTCTCATGGTTATACCCATGATTCCCTATTTCGTAACCATTTTCTATAAGAAAATCAAATTTATCTTTTATCAGTTCTTTCTGTCTAAAAGGAACAGGATAATATACAAAGAAACTAGCCGCCCTGCCAAAATCGGGATGATCTTTATAGAAGTCTTCTAATACTCCTACAGCGCAGTTTGGATCTATTCTAGTTTCTCCTCCTTCTTCTATAAGATTAAACTGGTTAAGTAAACCATCATCAAATGTTATTACTACTGGAGTATACCCAGCTTCAATATTTATATTATTGTTTATGTAATCTCTTAAGCTTAAAAGTCTATAACCCTTATCGTAAAGAGTCTGCAAATCCTTTTTGAAATTCTCAACTGTTCGTACCCATTCTGATTCTTCCTCCCCAATGCCATGGTACATAAGAATCATTACTTTTCCATTTTCATTAGGTTTTATCTTTTCATAATCTATCTTATTGCTTTCCTCATCTGTCTCATTGCTATCAATATCCTTTTCTTCCTCTACATGCTCAACATCTCCAATAGATGGCTTGTCCACATTTTCTAAATTTTTAATACCAGCATTTGCACAGCTTGATAATAACAAAGATAGTGCTAATAGTATAATAACAGAAACTTTTTTCATTTTTGCCTCCTATATTAACGCTTTAAGAATATTATAACATAGCAAACACAGCAAATCGACAAATTTTGTATCTATTCCAAACTTTAACTACTATTCCATTGAAAATACAGGT
This sequence comes from Lutispora sp., assembly GCF_041687175.1. Lineage (NCBI taxonomy): Bacteria > Bacillati > Bacillota > Clostridia > Lutisporales > Lutisporaceae > Lutispora > Lutispora sp. The sequence goes on along the minus strand of NZ_JAWLCK010000078.1, from coordinate 10,847 downwards.
TAAATTATTAATTATATGCTTCTTTAAATGATTTTATTCAAAAAAGAAAGAAGTTCTAGTATTTATTTTTTATATCAGGGAAAATTATTATCACAAAGATAAAAAAATAATTTAAGGGGGAATTTAAATGGCATTAGGAAGTGGAAATTATAATAAAGGATTAGAAGTACCAAAGGCCCATCCGGCTTTAGATAATATGAAATATGAGATAGCTGCAGAATTCAATTTACCTGTTTACCAAGGTTCTGAAGACTACTGGGGAAATCTTACAGCAAGAGATTGCGGCAGGGTAGGCGGCGAAATGGTTAAAAGAATGATAGCAATGGCACAAAACCAAATGACAAATCAACAATAAATAAATTATAAAAATCAGACACTGGCTTGTCTGATTTTTATAATTATTATGATATAATTATATAGTAATGTTATTCAGGGGTGATTAGATGAATGGTAATAGCAATGAAATAGCTCTAAATAAACTGATAGTCTTGTTAATATTAAAAGAAATTGATATCCCACTGACAACTGGTCAGATAACAGATATTGTACTAGAAAACAACCTTATAAATTACTTTGATCTTCAACAATGTCTAGTTGAATTGGAAGAATCCAAAATGATTGTTAGATTTGGCAACAAGGAAATGTATAAAGCAACAGAGATGGGGTTAAAAACTGTTGAATTATTTATATCTCGTATTGATAGTAAAATTAGGTCAACTATAGAAAACTACATACTAAAAAATAAAGAAAAAATTAGATTGGAAACTCAAGTTCGGTCAGACATCATAAAAAAGAGCAATACAGAATATATTGTTAATCTAAAAGTTGTAGAAAAGGATATAGAATTGATTAATCTCAGTCTTAATGTAGTATCATCTGAACAAGCTAAGCTAATTTGCTCAAATTGGGAAAACAAATATTATCAGGTCTATGATCAGATAATGAACATATTGATTAAAAAATGAGAATAAGGCACTATGCCTTATTCTCATTTGATATTATATTATATAATTCTCCCACAAGGTATAGGGAACCACATATTACAATTATAGAATTGCTATCATAAACATCTTTTGCCTTTTCAACTGCTTGAGTGATAGAAGATATGGCATGAACCTCCTGGCAGAAGTCTTTAGCTTCCCTAGCTAATTCTTTAGCACTTAGGGCTCTTTCGCTTGCAGGTTCAGTAGCGATAATTACTTTAGCCATAGGAGCTAATAATCTTATACTGTCCCTATGATTTTTATCTTTCAGCATTCCTATTACCATAATAATGTTTCTATCATGAAAATACTTTTCCAATGCTTTAGATAAAGCATGTATACCATCTTCATTATGTGCTCCATCGATAACTATGAGAGGTTCTTTAGAAATAATGCTAAGTCTTCCAAGCCATTTTACATTTTCTATCCCTTTTCGTATGCTGTCTTCGCTTATTCGATATCCCAAATCCCTCAGGTTTATTGCAGCAGTTATTGCAACAGCTGCATTTAGCAATTGATGATCTCCTAATAGCGGTAATTTTATATCTCTATAAATTTCCCCATTATATGAATAGTCCATTATTTGTCCGTCCAAACCAAAACCTCTCTGTAAAACATCTTTTGGCGATACTTTTATACAACTGGTTTGTTGCTCATGACAAACGGCTTCTATGACTCTCTCAGCTTCTTCAAACCTCTGAGGGTATAGTATGGTGGTTTGATTGCTTTTTATTATTCCAGCTTTTTCTAGAGCTATTTTTTCTATGGAATCACCAAGAATATCCATATGGTCATAGCTTATTGATGCTATAACTGAAATAATAGAATCTAAAACATTTGTAGCATCATATCTGCCGCCTAACCCTACTTCAACCACGGCTATATCGATACCCATATCCTTGAAGTATAAAAAGGCAAGAGCTGTCAGAGCTTCAAACTGAGAAGGCCTTTCTTTACCTGCTGCTATCATTTTATCAATATTTTTCTTTATTATAGCAACATAATCGGCAAAAACATTCTCTTCTATCTTCCCACCATTGATGAGATACCTTTCCGTTATACTTTGAAGGTGAGGAGAGATATAGGTGCCTACCCTATATCCCCCTTTCTTCAATATATTGGATATCATTGCAGTGATGGAACCCTTACCATTCGTCCCGGCTATATGAACTGCTTTAATGGCTTTATGTGGGTTGCCTAAAAGCTCCAGAAGATTTTCAATCCTGCTCAGCCCTGGATTACAGCCACCTTTAAGATTCATGTCGATATAAACTAAGGCTTCTTTATAATTCATATTACACCTCTTATTTCAATACTTTAAGGCGTTCTAATACTTTATCCATCAGCTCCATATACTTTTTCTCCTTATCCTTCTCTTCTTGAATTACTTTATCTGGGGCTTTAGCTATAAACTTTTCATTGCTCAATTTACCTCTTACTCTTTCCAATTCCTTATCCAGCTTTTCTTTTTCTTTCATTAGCCTTTCAATTTCTTTTTCTTTATCGATTAAGTCTTCAAGAGGTAAGAATATTTCTGCACCTTCAATTATTATTGAGACTGCATCCTCTGGTATGTCTTTCTTTTCTCCTTTTATAATTACTTCTGACGAATGTGCCAGTTTTTGGATATAGGAACTACCTTCCTCCATGGCATTTCTTACTTCTTCTCTATCAGACACAATTATTGTCTTTGACTTCCTTGAAGGTACAACATTCATCTCTGCTCTTATGTTTCTTATCCCTTTTATAGCCTCCATTATTATTTCCATGTTCTCTTCCTGGGATGCAAAATCCATAGCTTCGTCATATTCAGGCCATCTGCTTATTACAATTGATTCTGATGCTTGGGGGATATGTGAATATATCTCCTCTGTAATAAATGGCATGAATGGATGCAATAGCTTCATAGAATTCTTCAGAACATGTATTAAAGTAGCTTGTGCTACAGACTTATCTTCATCTAAATCAGAGTATAGTCTAGGCTTTACTAGTTCTATATACCAATCGCAGAACTCAAACCAGATAAAATCATAGATTTTTTGTGCGGCTATACCTAGCTCAAATTTCTCCATATTATCTGTAACTTCTTTTATAAGTTTATTGAGTTTGCTTAGAATCCAATAATCTGCAGTAGTAAAATTATCTTTGCTAGAATTGAAAATAGTGTTATAATCCTTGTTCTCATCAGTATTCATTAATACGAATCTTGCTGCATTCCAAATCTTATTAGCAAAGTTGCTGAAGGCTTCTACTCTTTCCCAGAAAAATCTCATATCATTTCCTGGGGAATTACCGGATATTAAATTAAATCTTAATGCGTCAGCACCGTATTTATCTATTACATCCAGTGGGTCAATTCCATTTCCCAAGGACTTGCTCATCTTTCTACCTTCTGCATCTCTCACAATTCCATGTATATAAACATATTTAAAAGGTTCTTTTTTCATGTTCTCCATGGCTGAGAATATCATTCTGGCTACCCAGAAGAATATTATGTCATAGCCAGTTACCAATACGCTGGTTGGATAGAAATATTTCAAATCCTCTGTTTCCTCAGGCCACCCTAATGTTGAAAAAGGCCACAGAGCTGAGCTGAACCAAGTGTCTAATGTGTCTTCATCCTGCTTTAATTCTCCTCCGCATTTTGAGCATTTTTCTGGAGCTTTGTCTGCTACGATTATTTCCCCACAATCCTGACAATAGTATGCAGGTATTCTATGTCCCCACCATAATTGTCTTGATATACACCAATCCTGTATATTCTCCATCCAATTGAAGTAGATTTTAGAGAATCTGTCAGGAACAAACTTGACCCTCCCATCTTCTACAACTTCTATTGCAGGCTCGGCAAGAGGCTTCATCTTAACAAACCACTGCTTAGATAGAATAGGTTCTATTGTTGTGTTGCATCTCTGGCAATGGCCTACGCTATGATCATGATCCTTTATATTTACAAGATAGCCTTGTTCTTCCAAGTCTTTAACTATTTGCTTTCTTGCTTCATATCTATCAAGTCCTGAGTACTTTCCACCAAGCTCATTTATAGTGCCATCATCATTCATTACTCGCGGCATGGGCAGATTGTGACGCAAGCCAACTTCAAAATCATTTGGATCGTGAGCCGGAGTTATCTTAACAGCACCAGTTCCAAATTCCATGTCTACATACTCATCAGCTATTACTGGTATTTCTTTATTCATAAGGGGCAAAATTACTGTCTTGCCTATAAGATGTTTATATCTCTCATCTTCCGGATGAACTGCAACTGCAGTATCACCCAACATAGTCTCAGGTCTTGTGGTTGCAATTTCTATAAAATCATCAGTTCCATTAACAGGGTATTTAATGTGCCAGAAATGTCCCTTTTCATCGTCATATATAGTCTCTATGTCTGATATTGATGTCTTACAACTTGGGCACCAGTTGATTATCCTCTCACCCCTGTAAATCAAGCCCTTCTCATAAAGACTTATAAACACCTTAGATACTGCCTTTGAGCAACCTTCATCCAATGTAAATCTTTCCCTCGTCCAATCGCAGGAGCAACCTAATTTCTTCAGCTGGTTTATGATCCTTCCGCCATATTCTCTCTTCCATTCCCATGCTCTTTCAAGAAATCCGTCTCTTCCAAGATCGTATTTGGTCTTACCTTCCTTTGCGAGGGTTTCAACTATCTTGGCCTCAGTTGCGATACTCGCATGATCTGTTCCTGGAAGCCATAAAGTACTATATCCCTGCATTCTTCTCCATCTTATCAATATATCCTGAATAGTATTGTCCAAAGCATGACCCATATGAAGCTGTCCAGTGATGTTTGGAGGTGGAATCACTATTGTATAAGGCTCTTTATCATAATCTATTTCCGGTGTAAAATATCCATTTTCCACCCACATATGGTATAACTTTTCTTCTACTTGTTTTGGTTCATAAGCTTTGCTTAAATTTTTTGCTTCCTCCATATTATTACCTCCTATTTATTAGCATAATTCATATTTCTTACGATTACTATTATGATGTCTTATACTATTCCCACCCAAAGGTTATATTATAGAAATAAAAAAACCCTCGTCCCAACAAAAGGACGAAGGGTTAGTTCGCGGTACCACCTTAATTCCGGCCATCACCGGCTCTCTACACTATAACGGGCAGACCCGCTTGCATCTACTGAATTCGACACAAGAGCTCCAAAGCTACCTTCAGCTAAATCTTACCTGGAATACCTCCCAGCCTAGGGTATTCTTCTCTGAAAGGTGATTTTCGCTTACTCCTCTTCTTCATAGCATTTAATAATTTTATTTATATCATCAATAATGCATTTTGTCAATATGATTTGCAGAAATTTCTATATTATGCCTTTTACGGATACGAATCTGTAAAAATATATAAAAAGGGATATTATATTTAATAAAACAAAAAGGTTCATTAATAACATGCCGATTGTTAATTCAAGCATTATAGCGAAACCTGAAGCGTAGAATACTAAAGTTGATATTTTTCCATAAATATTTGCTGGTATTACGACATCCTCATTGTTATAGAGAAAATATGCACCAAGAATCATCAGCAGTTCTTTAAATGCCATTACTAGTAGAATCCAAAAACTGATTTTGTTATTCAGGACAAATATAGTCAAAACAGATATAAGCATCATTTTATCTGCCAGTGGGTCCAAAACTGTACCTAATTTAGTTACCATATTGAATTTTCTAGCTATATATCCGTCTAATATGTCTGTTAGAGCAGAGAATAGAAAAATAAAAAAAGCTACTGTTTCACCATTCTTCGGCATATATAAATAGCTATATATCATGGGAGGCACCAAACCTATTCTTATGGATGTCAGCACATTAGGTGTAATCATAGCCTCAACCCCTATCTTTAAAAATTTCTATCAAATATATTTTTTCCAATAAAGCTTTCTTTATTAAGTCTCTTATTAACATTATATGCAATAACCTTCTCAAAAACCAACCAAGACCATTATTCCTTAGACAAGCACAATCAAAATTTCTAGGAATAGACTGTAAATGATAAATATATTCTTAGGAGTGATTGTATGAAGACCACAAAAAAATTGCTTTGCTTCATCATGATTTTAGCACTCGGTTTATCATGGCTTACAGGCTGCAGCAAAAGCGAATTGACAACTATCAGACTCAATGAGGTTGTTCGGTCAATTTTTTATACTCCTCATTATGTGGCAATAAACAAAGGATTCTTTGAAGAGGAAGGAATAAAAATCGAATTGACCACAGGTCAGGGTGCAGATAAAACTATGACAGCCTTGCTCGCAGGTGAATGTGATATAGGCTTTGCAGGACCTGAAGCCTGCATATATGTCTATAATCAGGGCAAGGAAGATCATGCAGTTATATTTGCCCAGCTGACTAAATGCGACGGTTCATTTTTGGTGGCTAGAGAGCCAGATCCGAACTTTGACTGGAAAAATACTGTAGGTAAAACTATAATCGGTGGCAGGCCAGGAGGAGTTCCCCAAATGACCCTTGAATATGTACTGAAAAAGAATGGCTTAACCCCCGGAAAAGATGTTGAGATGATAACAAACCTCCAATTCACAGCTACAGCTGGAGCCTTTAAAGGAGGTATGGGTGATTATGTTGCTCTTTTTGAACCTACAGCATCAATGCTGGAAAAAGAAAATGCAGGCAGTATAGTTGCTTCAATCGGTGAAGATAGCGGATTAATCGCCTATACAGCATATTTTGCTAAAAAGAGCTATATTGAAAAGAATTCAGACATTATTCAACGCTTTACCAATGCGTTATATAAGGGACAATTATGGGTTCAGAATAATAAAGCAGAAGATATTGCAAGAGAAATAAAGTCTTTCTTCCCAGATGCTGATGATGATATATTAGTTACTGTTATAAACAGATATAAAGAAATAGATGCATGGAACAATACCCCAATCTCCATCCCAGAATCCTTTGAATTGCTGCAGGATGTTATGGAAACTGCCGGCGAACTGGATAAGAGAGTCGATCATAGCGTATTATTTGATGACAGATTTGCTGAAGAAGCAGTAAAAAACATTAAATAGGTCGTAACATTTTGGGATTTGTATAATAATATGTTACTGGGACAAGAGATATGTCCCAGTAAAACCCAATACCATATGACCTCCTTAGGTAGGGGTAGCACAAGTTGCTGCCCCTACTGAATTGTTATTCATCAAGGATTCAATCACTTTTAAAATATTTTGGAATATTATAAAGTGATGGAAGTTATCGAAGGGGTGGTTTGATGAAAAAGGTAGTTGAAATAGTAGATGTTTCTATGAACTACCATACCCTTGAGGGAGAAACCAAAGCTATACGAAAGCTGAACCTAGATATTATGAATGGTGAGTTTGTAAGCATTGTTGGGCCTAGCGGCTGCGGTAAATCTACTCTATTATCATTGATATCAGGCATTTTAACACCCACATCAGGAAAAGTTCTAGTGAATGACAAAGAAGTAAAAGGCCCTTCTTCCAGTGTAGGCTATATGCTTCAAAAAGATCATTTGTTTGAATGGAGAAACATTATGAAAAACATTACCATAGGTTTAGAAATACAAGGAAAGTATAACAAAGAAAATCAAGAGTTTGTAGAAATGTTATTAAAAGAATATGGACTTTATGAGTTCAGAAACTATTACCCAAAACAACTGTCCGGTGGCATGAGGCAGAGGGTCGCATTAATAAGAACCTTAGCAACCAAACCTGATATACTATTGTTAGATGAACCATTCTCAGCCTTAGACTACCAGACAAGAATAGCAATTTCAGAAGAAGTTTGGTTGATATTGAAAAAGGAAAAAAAGACAGCCATACTTGTGACACATGATTTAGCAGAAGCAATTTCTATGAGTGATAGAATTGTAGTCCTTACGAAGAGGCCTGCAGAAATAAAATCTATACACGAAATAAGCCTAAGCTGTGATTACAAAACTCCTATTACCTGCAGAGAGGCTCCTGAATTCAGGGTATATTTCAATACTATATGGAAGGAGCTGGATGTCCATGTATAATAATAGTGATATTACTATATCTGAAGAATATAAAAAGTATCTGACAAGCCGCAAACGAATGAAATCAGCTATAAGAATATCGCGAATAATTATATTGATATTAATATTTGTGCTTTGGGAATTCGCAGCTCAAAAAGATTGGATAGATCCTTTTATAATGAGCCAACCAAGCAGGATATTGGAAACTCTAATTACGATGGGGAAGGATGGCTCTCTATTTATTCATACGGGAGTAACAGTATATGAGACAATGGTAGGGTTTATTATCGGCACTATATTAGGTACTTTAATTGCCATAGCCTTATGGTGGTCTGATTTTCTTGCCAGTGTGTTAGATCCATATTTAGTAGTATTAAATGCACTGCCTAAGACTGCTCTTGGTCCCATTATACTTGTCTGGATAGGAGGAACAACAAAGTCCATAATTGTTATGGCTTTACTTTTCTCTATTATCGTTACAATAATAAACGTATTTACCAGCTTTAGAAATTGCGATGAGGATAAAATAAAACTGCTTAAAACCTTCGGAGCAAATAAAAGACAAATACTTCGTAAAGTAGTTTTACCCTCGGGAATAACAACAATTATATCAACCTTAAAAATAAATGTAGGATTATCTCTTGTAGGTGTAATTGTAGGTGAATTCCTGGTATCGAAAGCTGGTCTAGGATATCTAATTATTTATGGTGGTCAAGTATTTAAGATGGATCTCGTAATGACCAGTGTTCTTATACTGGCTATTGTAGCAGCTGTTCTTTACCTTTCTGTTTTATGGATAGAAAAGAAAGTGTTAAAAATGATGTGAGTCTTTACTCACATCATTTTGTTCTTAATATATAAATAATTTCTGAAATATCCTTAATAATATAATCTGGCTTTATACTTTTATCCTGATAATCTCCTGCCTGGCTCCAACTGACAAAAACACTGTCCACCCCTGCATTATGTGCACATTTAATATCAAATTCACTGTCACCCACCATCAATGCTTCATTTTTGCTAGCATTAAGTCTAGATAAAGCTTCTAAAATTGGTTCCGGGTTAGGTTTGTGTTTCTCTGTGTCTTCTAAAGCAATAACATCATCAAAATAATCAAGAAGATTAAACAGGGTTAGACCTCTCTTTGCTAAAGCTTTCCTTTTTGAGGTAACAATTGCTGTCTTGCAGCCTATTCTAGTAATTTCGTCCAGCAAATTATCTACATTACCAAATACCTCTACCATTTCATCATGGATTCTCTCATTATATTCTATATATGTATCAAACATCTCTTTAGCCTTTTCTTTTGAGAATCTTTCTAATGTTACCATCAAAGGTTCACCGAAGTATTTTAGTATATCTGCATCGTCTATATTGATATCTAGATGTTTCTTCAGTGTATACTTAAAGGATTTAATTATAAGTTTATTGGTGTTTAACAATGTCCCATCTAAATCGAATAATATATATTTATATCTCATTTCAGTATCTTCAGCCCCCTTCTCCAATATTTTATCATAATTCATGGCTAATTGTGATGAAATTTATCTTTTAGTATAATATAATTACATGAAAGGCAGGTGTTTTAATGTTTGACCTATTATCATGGCTTCACAGATATTTGTTTATTTTTTTGTTATCTTCCTTCATTATTATAAATATTGCAATATATTTTTATAATAAAAGGCTTCTTCAGCCTTTTTTACCTATGATAATAATTATGACTGCCATATCTTCTTTTGCTCTTTTGTCCGTTATTGAAGATGATCTAGATTATAAAGCCATTCATATTGGCTTAGTATTCTGTTTTCAATATATCTTTGTAAGAATATTACTTACCAGACTATTAAAAGTTAATGATATTCAGTTATTCGATTTAGTAAATATGCTCTTGGTCATAGGGTTAATATCGCTTTATAGATTAAATCCTGAATATGCTACAAAGCAATCTGTCTTTGCTTTGTTAGGAGATTCAATGTACTTTGTTTTGTTCTATTTCTTAAAGAGAGTAGATTTAAAAAAAGATTATACCATCCACCTAGCTTCCATTATTTTAGGAACCTTAATAATCACACAGCTTTGGGGTGTGGAAGTCTATGGTTCAAAAAACTGGCTTGAAATTATGGGATATAGATTTCAACCATCTGAGTTTTTGAAAATACTGTTTATAATTTATATCTCTACAATCCTAAGCAAGGAATTAACTAAGAATAATATGATATATTCCAGTACTTCAATATTTATAGCTGTAGCTTTCTTTGCATTGCAAAGAGACTTAGGTTCAGCGTTGATATTTTTCGCAGTATATCTAATTTTAATGTTTGTCATTGACGATAAAGTTTATCCTACATTGATATCTGCGGCTTCAGCCCTGGTTATGGCAGGAATCAGCTATTTCGTATTTAGTCATATTAAGTCTAGGGTTGAAGCTTGGCTCAATCCCTGGAAATATGTATCTAACAAGGCTTATCAAGTAACTCAATCTCTATTTGCTATAGCTTCTGGCGGTTTACTGGGTACTGGATTGAATTTAGGATATCCAAAGTATATACCAGCGGTCCATACAGATTTCATTTTCTCTGCCATATGTGAGGAAGTTGGAATTATCAGTGGAATAATAATTATTCTATTATTATGTATGGTAACAATCATTGGATTGAATTATAGTAAAAATTGTAAAAAACTAGTAAGCAAGCTTATTTGTCTAGGGCTTTCATCTATGACAGGAATACAGACATTAATAATAATTGCTGGGGTTTTAAATATAATACCTATCACTGGTGTGACATTGCCATTTGTAAGCTATGGTGGTAGCTCATTGATCTCACAGACTATCAATATAGGTTTACTGTT
>NZ_JAWLCK010000077.1:0-14369 GCF_041687175.1 Lutispora sp. | reverse complement strand
GTAGCAAAACACTGTTTTGGAGGTTTAGGACACAATTTCATAAACCCAGCATTAGCAGCAAGAGCCATGTTATTGGCTTCCTGGCCGGTAAGAATGACTTCCTCAGCATTCTTAACACCCGGTGCCGATGCAGTAAGTAGCGCAACACCTCTGGCAGCATTATCCTTAGGAACATTAGATACTTTGCCTTCCATAATGGATTTATTTGTAGGTAATGTTGCTGGATGCATAGGAGAAACATCTGCGCTAGCATTGCTCATAGGTGGACTATATCTGGTTTATAGAGGTGTTATTAGCTTCAGAACACCTGTAGCATATATTGGAACAGTTGCAATTCTCTCTTTTATTCTTGGAGGATTTGATCCATATATTGCTATTTATCATGTGCTTGCTGGAGGTTTGTTCCTAGGTGCAATTTTCATGGCAACAGATTATTCATCAAGTCCTATGACTGCAAAAGGTCAGATAATCATGGGATTAGGAGCAGGTATCCTTACAACACTTATAAGATTCTATGGTGCATATCCTGAAGGAGTTTCATACTCAATACTTCTTATGAATGTTGCGACTCCTTTAATCGATAGATTTACCATGCCAAAGAAATTTGGGGAGGTGAAGAAAAGTGCGTGATTATGTAAGACTTACAGGAGTTCTATTAATAGTTTGTGTAGTAGCTGCAGTAGTATTGGGAGCTACAAACTATATTACAGTTGATAAGATAGCAGAACAGGCTGCTATAGCAAATGATCAGGCACGAAGAAGCGTACTTTCTCAAGCCCAGGAGTTTACGATGCTTGAAGGACAAGAGATTTCAGAGCTTTTAGCTAAAGCCGATTATGATAGCGTTAGAGAGGTTTATGAGGCAAAAGCAGATGGAAATACTGTTGGTTATGCAATAAAAACTTCCCCAAAAGGCTACGGTGGTGAGATAGAAGTTATGGTTGGAGTTGATACCGAAGGTAAAGTTACCGGAATCAATGTGGGAAATAATAGCGAAACACCGGGATTGGGACAAAATGCAACTAAACCAGAATTTCAAGCTCAGTATACCGGGAAAAATTGGAATGACGGTATTAGCGTAATAAAGAATGGCACTCCAAAAGATAACGAAATAGTTGCCATTGCAGGTGCTACTATAACATCTTCTGCTGTGACTAATGGTGTGAATCAGGCACTTAATCTAGCAAAAGAATTGTCAGGCAATTAAGTGTTTTGGAGGTGAAATGAATGAAACTATGGAATGATTTTACAAATGGTATTATAAAGGAAAACCCTGCTTTGAGATTGGTATTGGGAACATGTCCTACATTGGCTGTAACAACTGCTGTCTTTAATGGGATAGGAATGGGTATTGCAGCTACTGCTGTTTTGATAGGATCCAACCTTATCATCTCGATGATAAATAAGATTGTGCCCAGTGAAGTTAGAATACCTATTTATGTTGTAGTTATTGCAACATTCGTTACTGCAGTTCAAATGCTTATAAAGGCTTATTCACCAGCACTTGACAGTGCATTGGGAATATTTATACCTTTAATAGTTGTTAACTGTATCATCCTTGCAAGGGCAGAATCCTTCGCATCCAAGAATCCGCCATTGAATTCAATTATGGATGGATTAGGAATGGGAATTGGTTTTACATTGGCTCTGTTAATCATAAGCTCGATAAGAGAGATTTTGGGAGCAGGAACATTTTTAGGAATGCCCCTATTCGGAGCTGGTTTTGAACCTGCTTTAATCTTGATACTTCCTCCCGGAGGTTTCCTGGTATTTGGATTAACTATTGCTTTAGTAAATAAATTAACTGCCAAAAAGGCGTAGGGAGGGGATGAGAATATGAAATTAGTGGTAATACTTTTGAGTGCTATATTTGTAAATAACTTTGTTCTCTCCAGGTTCTTGGGAATATGCCCATTCCTAGGGGTTTCCAAAAAAGTTGAAACAGCTGTTGGAATGGGTCTTGCAGTTACATTCGTTATGGCATTGGCATCAGTTATGACATGGATTGTACAACGATTGGTATTAGATAATCTAGGCATTGCCTATATGCAGACTATAGCATTTATACTTGTTATAGCAGGTCTTGTACAGTTTGTTGAAATGGTTATAAAAAAGACCAGCCCAACATTGTATCAGGCATTGGGTGTTTATCTTCCATTGATAACCACCAACTGTGCTGTATTGGGTGTTGCCATATTGAACATAGACAGTAACTATAATTTGGTTGAAACATTGATCAATGGTATCGGAGGAGCTTTAGGCTTTACTCTGGCAATCGTTCTCTTCGCAGGAATCAGAGAAAGACTTGAAACCGCTCCCTATCCTAAAGCTTTGGAGGGATTCCCCATAGCTCTTATTACTGCAAGCTTGATGTCCATAGCTTTCTTAGGCTTCAGCGGCTTGCTGTAATGAGTAAACTTTAGAAAGAGGTGAATTGCCTTGATAAATGATATATTATGGCCGGTGGCTACCCTTGGAGGCTTGGCAGTGTTTTTCGGCGTAGTCCTTGCTTATGCTTCAAAAAAGTTTGCAGTTGAGACAGATCCCAAAGTAGATGAAGTTAGGGCTGTTTTACCTGGAGCAAACTGCGGTGGTTGTGGATTTGCAGGCTGTGATGCTCTGGCAGAAGCTATAGCAAAGGGTGAAGCACCTGTCAATGCCTGTCCCGTAGGTGGTGCTGAATTAGCAAAAAAAGTTGCAGAAATAATGGGAGTTGCTGCAGAAGATAGCGAGAGAATGGTAGCAAGAGTAATCTGCGGCGGTGATTGTGATAATGCAAAAGAAAAATATGAGTATCAGGGTATACAGGATTGTAAGGCAGCAGAGATATTGGCAGGAGGAAGTAAAAGCTGTCGATTTGGCTGTACAGGTCTTGGAACCTGTGAGAGAGTATGTCCCTTTGATGCAATACATGTAATAAACGGTGTGGCAGTTGTTGATGAAGAAAAGTGTACTGCCTGCAAGAAGTGCATAGAAGCATGTCCTAAACATATAATTGAATTAGTACCAGTATCCAAGCTGGTAAGAGTATTGTGCAAGAATACGGATAAAGGCAAAGCAGTAGTCGAAGTTTGCAAGGTTGGTTGCATTGGTTGTCAGAAATGTGTTAAGGCATGTCAGTTTGATGCAATGACTTTTGATAACAATCTGGCTAAGATAGACTACAGCAAATGCACAAATTGTATGGTCTGTGCAGAGGTATGTCCTACTAAGACCATATATGCCGACTTCAGTAATAGGAAGAAAGCTTATATAGATCAAGATTTATGCATAGGTTGTACTATTTGTAAGAAGACATGTAAATTCGAAGCCATAGAAGGCGAACTAAAACAAAAACACAAAGTTTTAGAAGATAAATGTACTGGCTGCGGTCAATGTGCAATAAAATGTCCTAAGAAATGTATTGAAATGAGATAATTCATTGGAAGAAAAGCGGATGCGATTTAAGCATCCGCTTTTCCCATGATTATGTAATATCTATAATCCCATTGAAGTTGCATGGTATAAATGATAAACTGAAATGGAGGATTTTGACCGAATTTATAGAATAATGCCGTATAATATAAAAGGGCTTTTCGATGTTTTGACATCAAAGCAATAAGTATATGTGAGGGGTGTTCTTTATGATGAGAAATCAAAAAGGAAATGGCTGGATATTGCTGCTAATACTATTATGCGGCATTATCATTGGCGGATTTATAGGCGAAGTCTTAGGAAATCTGATCCCTATTCTCAAATATGGATACAGCCTGGGAGTCAGCCCCCATACCTATGATCTAAGGATACTTAAACTAACTTTCGGTCTATCAATCAATATTAATATGTTTTCAATACTGGGAATAATAATCTCTATAATAATATATAGAAGATTGTAGGTGGAAACATATGAGAATTATTCTAGCTTCAAACTCTCCCAGGAGAAGGGAAATACTATCTCAACTGGGTGTGGAATATGAGGTTAAACCATCAGATTTCGATGAAAGGGAAGAAGAATCAGATCCTTATAAAATGGCTATGCTTTTTGCTCATAACAAAGCCAGGAACATAGCTAAAGATATAAAGGATAAAGCTCTGGTAATAGGTGCGGACACAATAGTATATAAGGATAATATAATGGGTAAACCCAAGGACAAAGATGATGCTATTGCTATGCTCACAGAGCTTAGTGCATCAACTCATAGTGTCATAACCGGAATATCTGTAATAAAAACTCCTGAGATGATAACTATTACAGAATATGAGGAGACACTGGTTAAGTTTAAAAAATTATCTCAGGATGAAATAAAAGCTTATGTAAACTCTGGAGAGCCAATTGATAAGGCAGGTGCATATGCAATCCAAGGCCTAGGCTCTTTACTGATTGAGAGGATAGAAGGTTGTTATTTCAATGTGGTTGGGCTTCCTGTTTATAAACTTTCAAAAATATTAGAAAAATTTGGTTTCAAATTGCTCACTATTTAAGAAACTAAAGTCAAAATTTATTGATAAAGTTGCATAAACAAAAGGGAGTGGGTTTTGTGATGGATTATATGAACAATGTTACCATTTCAGAACTGCCTGAGAGTGAAAGACCCAGAGAAAAAATGTTTAAAAGAGGGCCTAAATCGTTATCAAATGCAGAATTATTGGCAATAATACTAAGGACTGGAATTAAAAATCAAAGTGCATTGTCTTTAGCCTATAAGATCTTATCACAATATAACGGATTAAGGTTTCTTGCAAATACCACTGTGGAAGAATTAAGCCAGATCGATGGAATTGGATTGGCGAAGGCTACCCAGCTTATGGCCGCTGCAGAATTGGGAAAGAGGATATCTCAATATGGTGCAGAGGATGATACATATATTAAATGTCCTAAGGATGCGGCTGACATACTCATGGAAGATATGCGATACCTTAACAAAGAACATATGAAAGTGATATTATTAAATATTAAATGCAAAGTGATAAGCATAGAAGAAATCTCCGTTGGAAGCTTGAGTTCTTCTTTAGCTCATCCTAGAGAAATATTTATTCCGGCAATAAAAAAGTCCAGCGCAGCCATTATTATGGCACATAATCATCCCAGTGGTGATCCGCAGCCTAGTAAGGATGATATTGAATTAACAAAAAGAATATATGAAGCAGGTAGAATACTAGGAATAGAACTTTATGATCACATAATAATAGGAAATGGAATTTATGTAAGTCTAAAGGAAAAAAATCTTTTCTGACCAAGGAGGAAAATATTAAATGGGTTTATTTAACGCTTTCTCAAAGGATATAGCAATAGATTTAGGAACAGCTAATACACTTGTTTATTTAAGAGGTAAAGGTATAGTCGTAAGAGAACCCTCTGTTGTAGCCATAAACACGGAAAATGATACTGTAAAGGCAGTAGGTGAGGAAGCCAAACAAATGATTGGTAGAACACCAGGTCATATTGTGGCAATAAGACCTATGAAGGATGGTGTAATTGCAGATTTTCATATTACTCAGAGTATGCTAAAATATTTTATAAGACAGGTATCAAAAAGTGTTTCCATAGGCAAACCAAGAGTTTTGGTAAGTGTACCTTCAGGTATAACTGAAGTAGAAAAGCGTGCTGTGGAAGAAGCTGCTCTACAGGCAGGTGCTAAGGTAGCAAAAGTAATCGAAGAACCTATGGCTGCAGCTATTGGAGCAGGACTTCCTGTTGGAGAACCTACTGGAA
The DNA here is from genome assembly GCF_041687175.1 of Lutispora sp. Lineage (NCBI taxonomy): Bacteria > Bacillati > Bacillota > Clostridia > Lutisporales > Lutisporaceae > Lutispora > Lutispora sp. Next base: position 8,677 of record NZ_JAWLCK010000077.1, on the reverse strand, counting down.
GCATGATAGTGAATATAGGTGGCGGAACTACAGAAATAGCTATAATTTCTTTAGGTGGAATTGTTACAAGCAAATCTATAAGATCTGCAGGAGACAAGTTTGATGAAGCTATAGTAAACTATGTAAAAAGAAATTATAATCTTGCTATTGGACTTAGGACTGCAGAGCAAATAAAAATAACCATTGGTTCTGCCTACCCGATTGAAACGGAGCAAACAATGGATATCAGGGGAAGGGACTTGGTAACGGGCCTTCCAAAAACGATTACCATAACCTCAACAGAAGTATTAGAAGCTTTAAGAGAGCCTGTAGGTGCAATACTTGAGGGGGTAAAATCAACTCTCGAGAAGACCCCACCAGAACTGGCTTCAGATATAATGGACAGAGGAATAATGATTTCCGGTGGAGGTGCTAACTTGAAAGGCATAGATGCTCTTATAAGAAAAGAAACTGGCATGCCTGTTCAAATAGCAGACTCTCCATTAGATTGTGTGGTTATGGGAGCTGGAAAAGCTTTGGAGCAATATGAGCAGATAAACAATTCTCCATATAATACGAGACATAGAAGATAACTTTGGGGTGTGAACCGGATGAGGTTTTTAAAAAATAAATTAGCTGTTATTACTGTAATTATTGCCTTGATTCTTGTAATCACTGTGGCTTTTACGGCCAAAGGTAGGACAAGACCTACAGCATTTGAATCTATAATAGGCACCGCTGTTACTCCCGTACAGAAGGTATTGTTTAAGACAGGAGAGCTTTTTAAAAATACTTTTAATACTTTATTTGAGTTTAGGAGTATGAAAGCAGAAAATGAGGCATTGAAAGAAGAAATAGCAAAGCTAAGAGAAGAAAACAGAAAGCTTTATCAGATGGCATTGGAGAATAACAGACTAAGAGCTTTGCTGGAATATAAAGAAGCCAATCCTCAATATGAGTATATAGGTGCTAGTATAACTGGGAAGGATCCGGGTAATTGGTTTGATATATTTACCATAGATAAAGGATCTAAACACGGGATAGAAGTAAATGACAGCGTGATAACAGGACAGGGCTTAGTAGGAAGAATTATAGAAGTAGGTTCGAATTACTCTAAAGTTATGTCAATCATTGATGAAAGAAGCTCTGTTAGCATTGTTGTAAACAGAACCAGGGATACCGGAATAGTATCAGGCAGTGTAGACTCGGATCTGGTTGCCATAATGCCCCTTGAATCCGATATAGTAAAAGGTGATGATATAATCACCTCAGATTTTAGCACTTTCGAAGAAGGATTATATATAGGTAAGGTAGAAAGTGTTGAAAAGCAGGAGAGGAAACTGCAAAAGCTTGTTAGAATTAAAACCTCAGTTGATTTTAAAAGATTAGAGGAAGTATTTGTCATAAGGAAAGCTGATGAAGTAGATTAGAATAATAGGGCGCCCCTGAGGCGTCCCTTATTGAAATTATATATTTTTTGGCAGGAGATAAACTGTGAGAATTTTAGTTATAGGTCTTATCATTTTTGTGAATTTTATATTGGAATCTACTCTTTTCCAATATACGAGAGTTTTTGGGGTAAAGCCGGATTTTACAATTATCTTAATCACATCCTATGCCATAATGAGAGGAAGCGGATTTGGTGGGTTTATTGGACTTGCCTCAGGATTGCTTCAGGATATATTTTATGGCAATGCAATAGGAGTGAACGGCCTTGCATACATGTTAACAGGATACCTGATAGGGCAATCCAACGAAAACGTATTTAAAGATAGTTATATACCATCAATCGTCTTTAACATAGGTGCTGTTTTTATTTATCAGCATATGTTCTTTCTAATTGCATATTTTACAAAAAACCAAGTCTCCTATACTCATGCTTTAATGAACATAATGATTCCCCAGGGTATATATAATGCCATATTAGGACCAATAATTTACAGGTTATTACTAAGGTTAGATGAAAAAGAGTTTATGAACAATAAAATATATTGATAAGGTGATAAGAGGATGTTGAAGAAGTATTTTAGTAATCGATTAAATATTATAAAACTGATTACGCTTATGATATTTATATTTATGATTTTTAAGCTAGCTGATTTGCAGATAGTAAAAGGGGATTATTATAAGCAAAGATCTGAAACAGTGAGAACAAGAAACATAAATATAACAGCCAACAGAGGTAATATAGTCGATAGATATGGAAAGATTCTAGCTGGAAACAAACAAAGTTATTCTTTAAGCATCCTTAAAACCGATGTACCTGATGAAACAGTCAATGATATTGCTCTGGCGGTGGTAAATATTCTGGAGCAAAACGATGATAAATATAAAGATGAAATTCCCATTCTTTTAAACCCTATAAGATTTAACTTTCAAGATGAAGAGCTGCAGTGGAAACAAAAGTATAATATTCCTGTAGATGCTACCCCCGAAGAAGCTTTCAGGAAATTGAGGGAAGATTATAATATTACAATAGATACCATTGATATAGAAGCTTACTCCATACTGCAAGATGAATATGAAGTTGAGCTTCCTTTTAAGATTGATGAATATCAGTATAGTTTTAAAAAAGAAGAAATAAAATGGAAAAAAAACAATGGATTTGAAGAGGATGATACTGCCTGGAATGTATTCAGCAAACTTGCGGAAAAATACAAGATTGATATGACTAAATACTCAGTAGAACAAGCCAGAAAGATAATGGCAGTAAAATACCTATTGAAACAAAATAAATATCCTGCCTACGAACCCATAGAAATAGCTACTAACATAAGCGATGAGACAAGAGCCATGATTGAAGAGAACAAAATATTTCTGCCTGGGGTTCAGATAATGCATAAACCCTTGCGTTATTATCCAAACGGAGATTTTGCATCTCACATATTAGGATATCTGGGAAAGATAAGCTCAGATCTGGAGGAGCTTATGGAGAAGGGTTATACTCCTAAGGATATGATAGGCAAATCTGGAATTGAATATAGTATGGAAGAGTATTTAAAGGGTACAGATGGTTCAATGCAGATAGAAGTAGATGCAAGGGGTACATTAATAGCTACAATTGATGAAATTGAACCAACTCCGGGAGATACAGTAGTATTAACCATGGCTAGCAAACTGCAAAAAGTTGCAGAAGAATCCTTGAAAAAGGCTATTGAGGAAGCAAGAAACAAGAAACCATATCCGCAGACTTTTTCTGGTGCTGTAGTAGCTATAGATGTAAATACAGGGGAAATATTGGCTATGGCGAGTGAACCAAAATTTGATCCAAACTTATTTGCTTCAGGCATCAGCAATAAAGACTGGGCTTCATTACAACCCACAACTGATGATAGATATGCACCCAAACCATTGATAAACAATGCTATATCCTACCCTCTACCTCCTGGTTCAACTTTTAAAATGCTTACAGCCACAGCAGGGCTTACAGAGGATAAAATTAGCATATTGGAATCCATAATATGCAGAGGAAGGTACACAGGAGTGCCAGGTATTTCTCCATCAGATTCTCACGGTGCAGTTCATGGAGCTACTAATTTGCTTAAAGCAATTAAAGTATCCTGCAACAGCTATTTCTATGAAACAGGAAGAAGGCTTGGAGGAGAATTGTTTGAAAAGTATGCAGAAGCCTTTGGCTTTGGTCAATATACCGGAATAGAACTACCCTTTGAGTCAAAGGGTATGGTGGAAGGCCCCAAGCATAAGCAAAAACTTTATGAAGGATATATAGAAAGCTATTTAACATATACTGTGAAGCTGCAAGATGAAGATGCAAAGAATAAGATAAAGGCTATGATTTACGAAAAACCTGAAGAAGGCCAGACAAACTACTTGTTCTACAGAGAAATGAGGAATCGTATTAGAGAATTAGGAGTGACAGACGACAATCAGATCGATAGGATAATTTGGTATGTAACAGAAAGCAAATATCGACCGGGAGATGTTCTAAATGCTGCAATTGGTCAGGGTTTAAACAATGTAACTCCATTGCAGCTTGCATCCTATGTTGCTACAATAGCTAATGGAGGTACAAGATATAAGCCCTATATAGTAAGCAAGGTCATATCTTATGACGGAACAGTGAAACTAGAGAAGAAACCGGAAGTAGTACAGAAACTAGATGTTGATCCTGAAGATTTAGCAGCAATAAGACGAGGAATGTTTGCTGTTACTACTGAATCAGGCGGAACAGCAAGGAGTACTTTTCTTGGCAGTAAAGTGACTGTTGCCGGTAAAACAGGTACAGCGGAAGCAGGAAAGTATAGACCAGATCCTATAAATAATCCTAAGTTATATGTAGATTATAATGACCATTCATGGTTTGTTGCATTTGCTCCTTATGAGAAACCAGAGATAGCTGTGGTAGCAGTTGTATTCCAGGGGGGTTATGGAAGCGGGGCTGCTCCTATTGCCCGGGCAATAATAGAAGAATATTTGGCTTCAGATGACGTTTTAGATCACATTATGCCGTATAATGAATTGCAGCCGTAAAGCTATGGGGTATTCCTAATGAGTCTTGCTGCGCGCTGCGTCGCCTGGGGGATTCCTCTTAGGTCTTGACTCGTGACTCGTGATGCGTGACACGAGAACTAGGGTATTCCTTTTGGGTCATTTGGAGAACACGGATTTACACTGCGGTTTTTTTGAAACCACTAGAGGACACTAAAGCGTTCATATGAGATATGCGATTTAGATAAAAGAGCTCGCAAAATATCTTCATCACATATCTCATATGGACTTACTATATCGTTCTAAGGTACATAAGTAGGCCACAGTAACTAAAGAATAAGCATATGTGCAAGTGAACATATTTATTGATTTTACCTGTAACTCTTAGCGAAATGTCCTTAGAAAAATCGTATGGGCAGCACGGATGGTGCCCAAGCCTTCCAGGGCAGGACGCCCTTTGGGAGGCGTTAGATTTTTGTTAGGATGTGAGCTTTAGAGTTACTAAAATCAATACCTTTGTGAACTGCACATATGCTTATTCCATTTAGCTACAGTATTTAAGTAGCAGTCTAGTGTATTTTAGTGTAATTTTAGTGCCCTTTAGTGTTCTCAAAAAAGAACCCTCCGTGTAAATCCGTGTTCTTTATTTCGAAATATCTCGTAGAAAAGAAGGAATTACAAAATATTTGAAGAAATTAATAATGATAGTTAACTTCATGGGGGTATGCTGATGAAAGACAATGCAATAGTATTTAAAGGAACTAAAGAAGGATTGTACATAGTGCTAAAAGAAGAAATGATCTTTGACGACATTATCCACGAGCTGGAAAATAAGATTAAACCATCTAAGCGCTTCTTTGAGGGGGCAAAAATAGTTAATTTTAAGGGTAAAAACTTAACCCCCGGAGAATATGAAGAACTGGTTGACATATTGCAAAATCAATACGGAATGCAATTTTTAGGAGACTACGATAGTCTTTGCAGAAGTACGGCACTTTCTAAAGAAGAATCTAAAGGCCAACTAATTCCCGAACCTGTTAAGCAATCTTTAGGAAACGAAGAAACAGCTCTTTTTATAAAAGGTACTATAAGATCAGGACAATTGATTAAGGCCAATGGAAACATAGTAGTGCTGGGAGATGTAAACCCAGGTGCCTATTTGGAAGCCACAGGAAGCATTATAGTGATGGGAAATATGAGAGGCACAGGTCATTCTGGTACACAGGGTGATTATAACACATACATAGCAGCATTCAGGCTGGAACCTATGCAATTAAGGATTGGCGATATTATTAACAGACCGCCGGATGGAAAGCAGTATAAATCGAAAGTACCTGAAATGGCAGTAGTTAGAAAAGGTATGATCATAGTAGAACCCTATCTGGGCAAAAAATAATTTCATTAATTTGCAATGGAGGTAATAATATGGGCGAAGTAATAGTAATAACTTCGGGTAAGGGTGGCGTTGGAAAGACAACTACAACTGCAAACATAGGAACTGGCTTGGCACTGGAAGGTAAAAGTGTAGTTCTCCTGGATGCAGATATAGGCTTAAGAAATTTGGATGTTGTTATGGGCTTGGAAAACAGGATTGTTTACGATCTCGTTGATGTAGTAGATGGAATATGCAGAATGAAGCAAGCTCTTATAAAAGATAAGAGATATCCCAACCTTTATCTAATGCCTGCTGCACAAACCAAGGACAAGAATGCGGTAAATCCAGAGCAAATGTTAAAGCTTACTAAAGAATTGGCAGAAGAATATGACTATATACTGGTAGATTGTCCCGCCGGGATAGAGCAGGGTTTTAAAAATGCCATAGTTGGAGCTAATAGATCCATTGTAGTAACTACACCTGAGGTATCGGCAGTAAGAGATGCAGACAGGATTATAGGCCTTTTGGAAGCAAATGGTCTTAGGAATCCTCAGCTTATCATAAATAGAGTTAAAATTGATATGGTAAAAAGAGGAGACATGATGAATATCGATGATATGGTTGATATTCTTGCTATTGATCTTCTAGGGGTAATTCCTGACGATGAGTACATAGTGGTATCAACCAATAGGGGAGAGCCTGCCATATCAGATAGCAAATCCCTGGCAGGACAAGCTTACAAGAATATAGTAAAAAGAATTCTAGGAGAGAATGTACCATTCATGAATCTGGACTCAGATGAAGGATTCATGTCTAAGCTGGCAAAAGTTTTTGGTTTCAGAAAAAAATAGAATGGAGGAGTATAAATGGACTTGTTTAGGCTTTTTAATAAAGGAGAAAGCAATAATAGCAAAGATATCGCAAAAGAAAGACTTCAACTCCTTTTAATACATGACAGAGCCAATGTGTCTCCTCAATTTCTGGAAATGATAAAAGGTGAAATAATGAATGTGATCACAGACTATATTGAAATTGATGAGACAGGTTTAGAATTTAAGCTGACTCGAACAAAGAGAGATAGTGATAATTCTACCATACCTGCCTTAGTGGCTAATATTCCGATAAAGAAGATGAAAGAAAATATCCGATAGAGGCATAATTATCCTCCTTGACCCATATATATTAGAGAAAAAACAATGGAGGAGGATATTATGGATAACGACAGCTTCAACTTTAATAATGATAATATACCTAGACCAAGATACATAAATGAGTATAGAAAGATGGGAGATATGTTCCGGCCTAGGATTGGCAAGGATAAGAGTTTTCTTGACAAATTGCTTCTTCAAATATTTACCTCCCTTATTATACTGGCCTTTGTTCTGCTCATTAACAGTATCAATATTAATATTGCTAAGAACTTTACTCTAGGTATTAAAAGAGTTATAAATTGGAAGGTTGATTTCCAAAGTGTGATGGATGTCATAGATGGTACTAAAATATTGCAGGACGGAAATGATTTGGAGAAAGAAGCTCCTTCTCTGCCTGTCAGCGGCAATAGTTTATTTATAATGCCCATTGAAGGTGAAATAACCTCTGAATTTGGACAAAGAGTACATCCTGTATTTAATACTGTGAGGGAGCATAACGGAATAGATATTTCTGGCGAATACGGAGATAAAATAAAGGCTTCCATGGCGGGTATCGTTACCGAAACGGGAGAAGACCCCACTTTGGGCAAATATATCTGGATAGTAAATGGTGAGTATAAAACACTATATGCTCATTGTTCAAAGATTATTGCACAAAAGAACCAGAGAATCGAGCAAGGGGATATAATTGCCGAAGTGGGTGATACAGGGTTATCTTCGGGAGTCCATCTGCATTTTGAAATCTGGGAAAATGATATACCGGTTAACCCATTAGATAAAATAGACAATCCCTGATTAATTGGGAGGTTCATGTTGTGAGGATAAAAATAAATATATCTTTTATCCTTTTTTTATTTATAAGCACATATTTAGGCTTTTGGCAAAATGCTTTAGTCATTTTTTTCAGTGTGCTGCTACATGAGTTGGGACATATTATAATAGCTAAGTTTTTTAATATCCAGGTGTTGGAGATACAGCTCTACCCCTTTGGGGGAATTGCTTATACGGAGAACATTTCAAAATATGGAGGACGAATAGAGCTTTTTGTTGCCTTAGGCGGACCTTTTATAAGCATGCTAATTGCTATAGCTTTTTATTTTTTTGGCAAGCATTTATCCTTGAGCAGCACAATAATAAAATATAATACAGCTCTTTTTTTGTTCAATCTTGTTCCAGCACTACCTTTGGATGGGGGAAGTATTGTAAGAAATCTGCTCTTATCAAAACATAGTTATAAATGTGCTACCAAATTTATGACCAGATCAGGAAAGATTCTTTCTATACTTATCCTGCTATATAATATAAGCTTGATACTTAATAGACAAATAACCATAAGCTATATGACTGTGGCTTTCTTCATATTTCTTGGCGCATTGAGAGAAGAAAAAAACTGTTCTTATATATATCTGCTAAATAGAAATAATAAAAAGGTAAAGAGGCTTCATAACCTGCATGTAAGGCAATTAAATGTTTCTGAAGAAACATATATTAGAAGCATTGTTGAACAATTCAGCCCAGGGAATATTTGCAGGGTTATGGTGTTCAATGAAAAAGGAGAGGTGGTAAAGGAACTCTGTGAAGCGGATATTATGGATGGCTTTTTGAAATACGGATACTATGGTAAAATAAAGGATATAGTGAAGTAGTTTACTGATAGTGGTAAGTTAAGAAAAATAGGAGGATTAATTTTGAATTTAAGTACAAAGGATTACATTTATGAAAA
>NZ_JAWLCK010000076.1:0-14407 GCF_041687175.1 Lutispora sp. | reverse complement strand
TAATTAAAGTTTACAACACGTTCGCGGTAGTCGGTTTTGATTTCTTTTTGCAGGTAGGTTATAAAGCGGTTTATCAGGTTGGCGGCTTCGCCGCGAGATAATGGAACATTAGGTTTAATAGCATTATCTTCAGCGTCGATTATATCCAAATCTTCTGCAACATATATGGATTTTCTTGCCCAGTCGGGTATTTGAGCTTCATCGGCAAAGGTTCTTCCCAGATTGAATGTGGTTATGTCCTCCAGTCCCAGAGCTCGTATGAGTATGGTGACTGCCTGGGCTTTGGTGAGGTTTTCATCGGGGCCGAAGGTGTTGTAGCCTGTGCCATTCATCAGATCCAGTTCTGTTACTCTTTTAATATAGGGGTAGTATGGGTGATTGGGGTCCACATCGGAGAATATTATGTCCTCCTGGACTTCCTTTCTGGATCTGGGTCTTTGTACTTCTGTCTCTACCTCCAGACCACAGGCTTTTACTATGGCTTTTGCAAATTCTGCCCTGTTGATCGGGATTCTAGGGTTGAAGTATTTGCTTTCCCCATCCATTACTCCAAGGCTGAAAAGCCTGTTTATGTCTTTTTCTGCCCAGTAGCCTCGGATATCCTGATACTGAGGTATGGGAAGGGAAGTAAGCTTGGGCATGGTGGTGAGCTTGAAGCTTCCTTCGCCGGTTTTCCTCCTGGTGGTCTTGCTGTTTACCGTTATAGGCATATCATATTTATATACTACTGTATTTTCTTCTTTTTCGCTAATCATATAGCTTTCTTTAAAGCTTATCTGATTAGGCAGGCTTTGTTGTGATATTATTTCCTTCTCCCTGATATTTGTTACGCCGTATTCCACAGTGCCGTTATTTACTTGTATATTGCCTGATGTTCCTATTGCATTTTGGTATGTGATGACATGTCTTATCATGGCTGTCTCTACAGTACTCCATGTATTATCGTATTTATAGTTCTCGCCGTATATGTCAACTATTACTTTGTTTTCTCCTTCGGAATAGGTCTTCCTGCCGTTCCAGGTTCCGCTGGTGTACTTGATGATGCTTTTGTCCTGAGTTATGGAAGTCTTGTTCAGTATCTGTTCTTCCAGCACATAGGTTTTATCACCTATGGTGATTCTTTCGGATACTTTGGCTTTGGGGTCCAGAGTAAGGCCTGTACTGATTTGTTTCAGGTCAGGGTCTGTGGCTTCATCCACCAGGTATACCACTTTTCTCGTGAGGGTGGCTCCGTTAGGACCTGTGAGGTTATAGTCATAGGTGTATTTTACCTGGTCTCCTCTGCCTGATTGTTTGATTTCCAGTCGTCCGGTAAATTCCACAGGGACACCTGACAGGAATATTATTTCTTTGTATTGGGTTTCGTTGCTCACTCCTGGTTCGAATATGTCGGCATAGGAGATGGTGGAGATGAGCAATAGGATTATTAAGATTATGATTAATCGTTTCATAGAAAATCTCCTTTCGGGTATGCCTTTAGGGTCTATTTTTTGAAACCACTAAAGACACTAAAGGGCACTGGTTATTGTATTTGATTCGTGCTGCGTTGCCTTGGGTATTTCTATACTGTCTTGACTCGTGACTCGTGTGTTAGGGTTAGGCTCTGGGGTCTAATACAAGGAATTCCTATAGGGTAGCGGAACGGTTATGAACCGTTCACTACAATATTTTCCCTATTTGCCCATTTGCCTATTGGCCTTATTCCACAAATATTAGTATGCCGTTGTTTTGGTCGGTGATGGCATATATTTTGTCACCTATATCCAAGTCGCTGAGGGTTACTACTTGTTCATTCCTGATTATTATGGCCTTCTGGGTATTGATGACGGTGTTGGATGTTGTTGGCTGCCATTGTCCATAGAATCTGCTGTATTCCTTTACATCGGTGAGTGTCAGTTGGGTATATGTTTCGTTGAATCTGACCACTTCGCCAGTAATCAAGTTTTCTTTGAAAGTTACTTCTTCCTTGCCCAGGTTTGGATCCCTCTTGTATATATTGATGGCTGTAGCTTCTCCGTCTTCATTTATCACAGCATAAGCCAGCATATGCTTAGACTTTTGTTTACATTCCTCATAGTGAGGTCCTTTTTCGTCATACATATATGGGTAATGTGCAGTATATTTATCGGGATCATAGGTTCTTTTAGGTTTTCCTTTGCTGTCTAATTCCCAGAATCTGCTTTCCAAAAAGGTATCTCTGGTTATATATGTTCTTTTCAGCACATTGTCCAAAATTTTACTGTCTTTGCTGAGATAGAAGTAGCTTTCATCGTCATAATGGTAATCCCATTCATTATTAATTAGGTTTGCATAGCTTTCAAGTGAGAAGTTGTCTTCTCCCATATCGTGGATATAGCCTCTCACCACATTTCTATAGTCAAAGCCGTTGCCGTTTTCCATGGATACCAAAGCTGCATAGTTGGTACCGCCAGGCATTCTGTTCTTTATTACAAAGGCTTCGTCATTGTAGGTGAGGTCAGATGTATCGAGGAGTCTCCTATCCTTGATTATTATTGTTCCTTCATCAAAGCTGAGCTTCTGGCCATCTGCCAGTTTTATGGAGTTGTCTGTCCATTGGGTATTGAAGGTTCCACTGAAGGCTGAGTCTTCACTGACACTTTTCAGTGTCATTTTTGCTATGGTTTCTTCGCCGAAATCTTTTACAGTGACGATATAGGCTTCTACATTTCTTTGCTTATCCAAATCCTCTATAGTCAGTCTTCTACCTTCTTTATATATTTCTGCATCCCTCTTTATAGGGAAGGTCTTTTCATCATCTAATTCCATCCAATCAGGATATTTGTAGCTTTGCACCTTTGACAGGGCAATTCTATTCTGGGTTGGGAGAGTGTTGAGTATTCTTGCCTTGTATATTTTTTCCACTCTTTGCCTTTTTGACATGAGCTGGATGTCATCGGCTCTGTCAGTGCTAGTTTCGTTGGCTTTTATCTTCACCAGGTCTCCTGTCTTTATGTTGTAGAGCTTTATGGGATAGCCAAGGTAAGTGATGGATGTAAAGCTGTCGGTTTTAAATGTTATGGGATTTTGCCTGTCGTTTATTTCTGTCACCTTTATGGTATTGTCTCCTACATCCCTTACCCTCAGCACAGCCTGGTATTCTTTGCTCACTTCTTCTCCTGGCATAGTGAAGGCTTTTATGGCTTTAATGGTTCTGCCAGATACTTCAAAGGTGGCATCCTGTTCGTTTTGCAGGCTGTCCAGGTCCTCATAATAGTCGTTTACGGTAACTATTACCCTGTCATCCAGGCCATAGGTACGGAGGTTTCCGTCATAGTCCTCCAGCTTAATAATTCTTCCTGTCCTGTCTATATATTTGATGATTCCATCTATGTATTCTGTGTCTGCGTAGTAATCTACATTTTCTTGTATGTCCAGCCTGGTTATAAGGCTGCCTTTGTAAAGGGCTTTCACGCTTTGGCCTGGGATAAGACTGGTGTCCTTGGCTGGTTTTCCAAGGGCAGTTATTATGGTGTTGATGCCGATTTTTAATTCTGTAACGTTCTTCTGGCTGTCCTCGATCCTTAGATTGCCTTCCTTATCGGAATAGCTGAGGGTTCCCTGAAGGAATTTGTATTCGTCTAAGGAACCATAGACTATTTGATTATCTCTCATTGCATATTCCAAGGTGTCTCCCTGTCTAAGGATTTGATGGTCGTATACCCTATTGTTCTTTATAACAGGTAGTGCCTGATTTCCTTGTATTTTTATATCAAAGCCAGTGCCGTCGAAGTTTTCCATGATGAGGGTCAGGTCTGGATTAGCAGCTACAAGCTGATTGGGATAATTAGTCTCTATATCCAGAATTCTTGCAACACCTTTTTGTATGCCTGTTATATCAGGATATTTGTCAATCATATTGCCCATTATTGCTGCAGCTTGTCCTCTTGTGACGCCTGCTGTAGGGGCATATTTGTCCTTTGTGGCTGAGGGTAATATTTCTTTCTGGAGAAGGGCTTCCACAGCGCTTAGCCTGTTGGCTTTAATGTTATTGTAATCGCTGTATTTATAGACATAGCTTATGTCCTTTGAGGGGATCTCCTCCAGCTTCAGAGCTCTGACAATCCATTGGGCAAGATCCTGACGGCTTATGGCTTTTTTCATGTTTTTGTTTTGATCCAATATGGCTTTTGTTTTTGCTTCTCTAAGCTCATCTCTTTTCTTTAAGCTCATCCATTGTTTCTTGGCGGCTTCCAGCACTTCTTCTTCTATAGCATCCTGCTGAGCCTTGGTGAGAGCTTCCATTTCCCTCAGGTCTGCTGCTGTGAGGATGCCTTGGGCTATAGCTTCTTCTATATAGCCCTCAGCCCATTTATCTGCAACATATATGGTTTCAGTTCCCTCCGTTGCCAGATTGGCTGCTTTCTGCAGTGCTTGTTCTTCAAATCCCAGGAGTCTTATTAGATAGGCAGCAGCCTCCTGATAGGTGATGTTGTCATTAGGTCTGAATCTTGTTCTCGTACTGCCCTGGATTATGTTGAACATCCTGAGCTTCAGTATGTCAGCTGCCTGAGGGCTGCCGGCAATGTCGGTGAAGCCGCCTTGATCTACAGCTGCCTTGCCGTAGGCAGGCACTGTATATGCTGGGCCTTGAGCAAATATGGTGGTGAATAGCAGCGAGAGTATGAGCATTATGGATATTTGTAGTTTTTGTTTCATAAGGACCATTCCTTTCAGGTATTCCTTTAGGGTCTTTTTTTGAGAACACTAAAAGACACTAAAGCTTACACTAAAATACACTAGAGGGTTCTTTATTTTATTTATTGTTACATTTATTACTATTGTTACTTATTTGGATTATTTTGCTTGTGCATTCCTTTAGGGGTTTTTTGGAACCACTAAAGGACACTAAAGGATTCACTAAAATACACTAAAGGGTTCTTTATTTTATTTATTGTTACATTTATTACTATTGTTACTTATTTGGATTATTTTGCTTGTGCATTCCTTTAGGGGTTTTTTGGAACCACTAAAGGACACTAAAGGATTCACTAAAATACACTAAAGGGTTCTTTTATTAATTCGTTGTTTCTTTGGTTCTTATTGATATTCATTCGGATTATTCTGTTTAGGTATCCCTTTAGGCTCACTTTTTAAAACCACTAAAAGACACCAAAACTTGCACTAAACTACACTAAAAGATTATTAAAATTCACTAAAGCTAGTTTACTATTCTTTTTATTTGAATCTTGGATGTTCCAAAGTTAATGATAAATCCTAGCTTTTTTCTTGTTGCTTTTAGGTAGTTTAATAATTGAGCAAAGTGTTTCTTATCTAGTGCTTCTATTGCTTTTATTTCAAGTATTATTTCTTTGTTTACTATTATATCTGCTATATAGTTACCTACTATATCTTCTTTGTAGTAAACCTCTAGAGGCACTTGCTGTTCGCATTTTATATTTCTGCTTTCTAATTCCTTCACCAATGCATTCTCATAAACTTTCTCTAAATATCCGCTTCCTAGTATCCTGTGAACTTCATATGCAGAATTAACAATTATTTTGCTAATTTCCTCGTAGATATACATAAGATACCTCCGTGTTGTGGGTTATGCAGTAGCTAGTAGCTTATTATCACGTATTGTCCGGGTTGGGTGAGGGTTGTGTTTATGAGTCTTTCGCCGGATTTTTTGGTGAAGTTTACCTTTTCCAGTTTATTGGACGGTATATTATAGTAGTAAAGTTCCAGGTTTTGTGCATCCTTGTATTTGGCGTCCAGGATTATTGTGGCTTCCACGGGTTCCTGGAATTGCCTCATATCAGTTGTTTTATTGGCCACTTGGAGTTTGAAGTCTATGCCTATTAGTTTTACCGGCTTGGTTCTTCTATTTAAGAGCATGACGATGTTATCGTATCTCTTTCCATTGGGGGTAGATAGCTCTATTATGGCTGCTGCATCGTTGTAGTCTGTTTTTATGCTCATTATTTCTGTTGTTGCCAGTGCTTCTGTATGGAATTTGATGGATACATCTTTGTCCCATATAGTATAGTTTTTGCTGTAGTTTTGAATAAGTTTTACTGGTATTTTTATCTGTCTTGAGGCTTCTGGCTCTATGTTTTTGGTTCTCAGTTCTATTTGATAGTATTGGGAGCCTTCCTTTAAGCTTTTTTCACCTATGTTGTATATAAACGTATCCTTGGTGCTTTCTGTCCAGTCGGTTCTGGCACTGGGATTGATGTATTCGTCATTGAATTTGGCTTCAGAGCGTATTGTTTCTGGGGTCTGTACTATACCGGTCTGAGCATATTCCTGGGATATTCCAAAATCGTTTACCGAGTGTATTCTAAATCTATACCATGTTTCTGGTATGAGGCCTCTTATATAGTATATATGGTTTTCTCCTTCTGTTCTTTGTGGTTCTACAGTCATGACATAGTTAAAGTTACTAAGTTCCTTAGAGTTTTTCTTTTCTCCTAAGGAGGCATATATCTGATATATTTCCGCGCTGCCTCTCCATTCCAGTTTCACCGTATCCCCGTCCACCGGTGTGGCTTTTGCTTGGGTAGGTCTATCAGGCAAGGGACGGATTACTGTTATTCTATATTCATTTGAGACTCCTCCATCAGGATTTATAACTACTATACTGTTTTCACCTTCTGGCATGGTTGGAGTTGTCACATATATCAATGTGCCATCTTCTACTTTGACTGCAGTGGCTTGTGTGCCGCCAACTACATAGACTTCCTCATCATTTATGTCCATTCCTGGGATGCCTGTCTCTCCTGAGGTCAGTTCATCTTTAGTTTTTATGACTCCTCCAAATATGACTCTGGCACCTTGCTGGAATTCAATACCTTTTAGTATTATGTTTTCTCCACCGGTCATTTTGAAGCTGTCCCGATTATATGAGCTTCCATCTTCAGCCAGTATTTCTTGTATTTCAGGAGAGCTTATGATGGTTAGTGCATCTTTCTTTTCATGGGAGCCATAGTCTGCATTCTGAACCATGACAGATACTCTGCCGGGTAACAGTCCTAAAGGTACTTTCACTCTGATTCTTTCGGTACCTTGAAGTTCTATTACCTCTGCCTCAATACCGCCTATGAATACTTTCAGTCCAGGCCTAAAGTCGCTTCCTATTATTGTTACTATATTTTGGCCTCTGCTGGATGTTTTGTCCGGTATTACACTTTCAACAAAGGGGCCGCTGAGCCCTTTTTGATATACTACAAAGTATGGCGCTATCATTTTATAGTAGTCATTAGGTTCTCTGGTGCTGGTTATGCCTCCATCCATATTGTCTACAGTAATAGGTTTTTTCAGCCCAATCTGGTTTTCGTCAGCTGGAGGTATCACAACCAAAAGCCTATCCCCGTTGGTACTTCTATCTAATATCTGAAGCTCCTTATCATCTAAGTAAACTTTGGCTGTTCTCTTGAAATTGCTTCCTCTTATGGTAAGTAAAATGCCTCCGTTTGTTCCTACATAGGTATAATATTCCTGATCATATTTTTCATCAGGAGTTCCATCATAGTCCTCTATGAGCCCGCTGAATTTTTTCAACACTTTGTTTATAGGTTCTATTGAAGCTATGACAGGATAGTCATAAGGGTTCATGTATTCAAACATAGCGGAAGCTCTTCCCTTGTCAGGGTTTATAAGTTCTATGGGTACATTAGGACCTATGGTATGATAGGTAGGTGTAGTGACAAAAACCTGGCTTGAGTCCACATATCGTACATAGTCTGAATAGCCGGTATCAATCAAAAACCTTCCATCTTCCACTTCTACCCTGACAAGACCTGTGCCTTGAAACACTTCTCCATCGTTGGTTTTCATAATGTTTAGGGGTATATATTTTACTGTATCGTCGTATCCGTTTATGACAGCTCTGTATATTTTATCATCCACGGTTTTTATCATGGAAACCTTTGTATTATCACCGTTTGCATCATATTCTAAGGTCATCCGGTTTTCTTCAAATCTCACTGTAGTTCTCTTGTTGTCTATTCTTCCTGAGTTGTACATATCCCTTGGTATATTTCTGTTTGTAAGGCTTCCGATTCTGACTGCCATCATTTGCTTTGTGTCAAATAGAGATAGTCCATTATCATCCACCTGACCGTTGTATATGTCCATAGAAGTAACAGCAAAGCTGCTTCCTAACAGTTCTATGCTGTCTCCTCCCTGCATTTTACCCACTCTTGGAAATACCCTCGTTATCCTGGGATTAGATGCTTCATAGGTATAGGTAAGCTTGTTGGATGTTCCTGCATCGTTATTTACCACATAGACATCCACATTTCCTGCATTTGCCTCTGGGGTTATAACCTTTAGATAACCTCTGGAGAATTCCACTATTTTTGCCAAGTTATCGCCAAAGAATACTTTGGGCAATATAGGTGAATCTAAATATTTATCAAATACAGGGTGATCGAAATCTGTTTGTATTAGCCAATCTGTCAGATTTGCTTCACTATCCCATTTCCCGTTACCATTTATGTCTCTGAAGGGTTCATTATCTTCTCTCATTCCATTTCTGTTTCTATCTTCATAGGGTTCGAAGAATCTAAAGTCGGTACCGGTGATTTCCACCACTGCACCACCGGCAGCGGTTCCTCTTGCAGGTACTATTTTTATAAGTTGAGGGTGGCTGGTAGGTACTATATAGGTGAATCCTTTTTCCATGCTGGCACTTCCTCCATCAGGATTCACTACTACCACCGGCACTGCATATCTGTTGGTACCCTTTTCTCTAAACAAATCTCCGGGATAAGGAGGTACCCTTTTTACAGTTATGGTTTTGCCATTGGGGCTCACTTCTATATCAGCAGTCGGCACCTGAACCCCATTTATATATACCTTTGCCTTATCTATGCCTATGTCCATGAAGTCCTTTCCTATTATATCTATGGCATATCCCCCTTCGGTAGTGCCTTCGTTGGGTACTATGCTCTCAATTTCAGGCCTGCTTTGGGGATGGGAGAAGTAGTAGAATCCATTGGTTCCTGTTTTGCTGTCCCTTTTGGTGTCTGGATTCAGTACCGTCACATCATAATAACCGTCGGCAGGAAGAGCCGGTACTGTAAAGTATATGGTGTTCTTGTCCACTACCTTTACCCTGTTGCCTATTATATTCCCATCAGCATCAGTCTTGTATGGTGTCACCATAGTCAATTTAAGTATTGGGTCTTCTCCTTCTTTTATTGTAATACCTGTTTTGTCGGAAGAAAAATCGTATATGGAACCATCTTTTTTATCTGCTTTTATTTCTCCAGCGTCTATAATCAATGTATAGGTATTGTGTACCCCATCGCTCAGGATTATATTTCCTGAGCCGTCGATGTTTATAGTATAGTAGCTGCCGTTTTCGTCAACAAAAATGACAGAATGATAGTAGGGCTTGACTTCAAAGCTGGTCAGGTCGCCTTCAGTTTTCAGGCTTACTACTGGTTCTTCATCCGGGTCTTCATAATCTATTAATTGTATCCTCTTATTGCTGTCCAGATTATAATCATTTATATCAATATTTCCCAAGAGTATCCTGGTACCTATAAGCCTGTGTTTTAATTCTGTCTTGTCTGTTGGATCTGGAGGTATAAAGTTTTCACCTTTGACCACAACCAGTGTTCCGGTGTTACCGGATTTGGGCGCAAAATCTGTTATCTTGGGATTGGTATAGGTCATTACATAATTGAAATGCCATGTGGCAGAGCCTCCTTCTGGATTCATCACAAGTATCTGGGTTGTTCCCTCTCTGCCAGGAGGTGCTGTAAATGTAATGCCTCTTCCATCTTCATCCCTTCTTATGTTTGTTATTTCTTTTCCATCTAAGAAGAGCCTAACACCTTCCATAAAGTTGTTGCCGATGATTCTAACTTCCACTCCGCCTTCAACGGCTACAGTGTCAGGATTTACCCCTGTGATGATAGGCTCTTTGTTCTCATCAACTGTAACAAATTCCACCGCATCGTATTTGGTACCGGCTAAACCTGGCTCCATAGAATTCCTGATAGGGTTTATAACCCTGACATAGGTCTTTCCGATATTGCTTACAGTACTGTTAGTAGGAAGATAAAACAGTATTTTTGTACCTATCTCGTTGCCTGCAGAACCGTCCAGTTCAAGGCCTAATGAGTTTAGTACTTTCATTTCCAAACCTTCAACATAATCTGGATCTCCTACATTAGGATTCAGTCTTAATTCAGGTCCCAGTTCAACTATGGGGTATCTCACTACATCATTGCCAGAAGGGTCTGTAAATTTATGAATCATGAAGTTTTGACCGTATATGGCTATCATTATTTTTTTATCATTAGTACTGTATTTCCCATCGTCTATCTCTTTCACTTGTATTTTTTCCGGTGCTATACTCTCAACTACTGGTTCTAACTTGCTGGGTATATAGGTATAGCCGTTGGGAAGCACAGCTCTATCGATAATGGTCTGCACTGTATTGCCACTTGAGTCTAGAATCACCGTTTCCATTTCTATTACCACATCTTTTGTGGGACTGACATCTGCATCAGTGATTTGGGCTGTCCTGATATTTATGGTGTCCAAATCTCTTGTAAAAGTAACATCAGGATTTCCATCAGATTTTTTAAGAAAGGTAGCCTTGTCTCCGATGATGATTCTGATGGTCCTTTTGGCATTGTATCCTCCCTGGCCGTTATAAGACCCATATACATAATCCACTACCAGTTCTCTATTGCTGTCACTAAATGAGTATATTTTCTCGTCAGTAGCTGGTACAAATTCGGGTATGTTTAATGTGCCTATAAACTGGGCTGATATAGTAGCTTTTGAGCCAGTATCAGGACCTGTTCTAGGATTTATGCTTATTACTCTCGATTTGATGTTGGCACTTATTACAGTAAACTTCTCTGCTAATATTTTTTCCATGGTGACTTCCTTCATAGGATCTCTTCCGGGAGATACAGCATTGGTAAATACAACGTAGTACTCTCCCACTTCTATGTCGGGAACTTCTACCGTCAATATATCTTTTTCGTTGACATTCTGTTGGAAGGTTTTATTTTTTCCTTTGTTTATTTCCGTATATGGATCGGTACCATCGGTTTGCCTTAGGAAAAATACATCATAGGAGTCTAAGGTACCTGCAGGGGCTTCAAAGTAGACCTTATCCCCTTTTTGGCCTCTATTGGGATACATTTTGAGGTCTTGGATCTCAATATCTTTGTATAGCCTGAATTGGTCTTTGTATGTATATATGATTTTTACGGATATATCAACACTAGGGTTAGTTTCGTTAAAATATTTGTCATTGATTACTGTTGATTTTTCAAATACTATGTTCTGGAGTCCTAAAGCACCAGTAGGATTTGGAACAGTAAGCTGATTGTCATTGGTTGTAGTTGCTGTAATGGGTGTGTAGGCTCCATCGTGTTCATAGCCTGCTTTTATGGTAGTTCCATCTATATTTTTGAGTTTTGTTCCTTGTATTATTAAATTCTCTTTTCCTTCTTTGACTCTGCGATTTACACCGGTCAACGTAGGCATTTCTTCTTCATTAAGCTCTATAGAGAATCCTTCTATCAGCACCGAGTTTCCCAGTTGATCGCTGTCTATATCAAATTGGAGTATACCTTCAGTATTTACAGTTCTTCTGGTAAGACGATTGTATCCAGTGCTGGTTATTATGCCTACTTCTGCATCTTTAAGGTAATTTCCAGTTATAAGGAGTCTTCGCTGCTCTATATTTCTATTGGAGTCATATATTTTATATATGGTTACACCGTCTATTTTAAAATTGTCAGGATCAAAGGCATGTACTTGCCAAGCTCCTATAGGCAATAAATTAAATATCATTATAAAGGCCAATAGTATGGCGGCTTTTCTTTTGATTTTTTGCATGAAGTTCACTCCTTTTTCTTATCAGTCTCTGGTCGCTAGTCTCTGGTCTCTGGTGTTAGGGTATTCCTTTGGGGTCTTTTTTGAGGAACACGGATTTCCACGGTGGGGTTTTTGAAACCACTAAAAACACTAAAGGGCACTGAATTTTATAGTTACTGGTGTGCTCTGTTGGTTCTTAATTGGTTTTTGCTAAGTTATCCGTTCTTCCTTTTAGTTTGCTTTTGGAGTATTTGGTGCGCGGCACGGGGCACGAGGCTGACTAAGTAGGAATACCCCATAGCATCATAATTCTGAGCTCATAGTTCATAGCTCATTTATATATATTTCGGCATATTTATCCAAAATTCTTAGTGGTAATATTTTCATTATATCATAGTAGTGGAGTATTTAAATAGGCTGGTTTTCTTATGTTTAAAAGATTTGAATGCTTATAAATAGATTCTTTATTATATTGATACCAATATTTTGATATGATAATATACTAGATGAATTTATATTTCTGAGTTCTGAGCTCTTAGCTCTGAGTTCTATTTATCGGAGGTAAATGATGAAGCGTTTTAGTCTAGTGTATAAGATAATATTAATATATATTGTTGCAAACTTATTGATCTTTGTGCCGATGAATAGGTACATATATAATAATGTAGAGAAATTTTATACCATTTTTCGGGACAATCAAAGGCTGTTCAAGTATGACAGGATGCCGGATTTGTCCATGAAGGGCCATTGGATAAACAAGTATTACAAGGATAACCACAGAAACATCATTATGGTGGGAGACTCCACCGTCGAGGATTTTTATGTAAAGTATGAGGATTCCATAGGATTTCTCCTTGATAGAAAGCTCTTTGGTGAGGATGACAGGCCTAATATTTTCAACTTCGGCAGCAGCGGCACCAAGACAGTCTACGTGATGGAAAGGATAAAAAAGGCAGCAGAGTATAAGCCGGATCTTATCATATGGCAGATGGGTGCCGGCAGTTTTACAGAGCTCCATTGGATTTTACCTCCTACCCCGGAAAGCTATGACCTAAGCTTAGGAGGAGGATTGGCGGGAGCTTATAAAAATGTGTTTAAAATGAACAATGAGAATGCTTTTTTCATATCAAGAGAGCTGAGGGGGAATCTGGTGCCTCTCCACAGGTACAAGGAGTTTTATGAAGAGTTGGCCAAGGGTATCAAGGCCAAAGCTACAGGAACTCCTCTTCCCTATCCCAATGACAGGCATATGAAAGTGCAGATAGGTGATGTGAAGATTACGGAAAAGTTTTATGGCATACCCTTTGATGCATCTACCAGATATTTTGAGGCGGTAGGTGAGATATGCAAGTATGTAGCTGACAAAGGGGTTCCCATGATGATATATTTGGCTCCCATAAACCAGAACATTTTGGCTCAAAAGTACGAGGAAGGCTACTATGAGAAGATGGTGGCTGCCATCAAAGCCCAGGCAGATCCCTATGGGGTGCCTCTTTTAAACTTGAATGATGCGGTACCAGATGAGCTTTTCATAGATGGGGGACATTTGAAGGAAGAAGGAGACAGTATAGTGGCAGATAGATTATATGATTTTGTAGTGAAAGAATTCCCGGAACTTAGGGAATAGTCAGGAGGACGCAGTGAAGGAAAGCATTAAACTGATAATCAGATTTTTACCTATACATTCAATAGCACTATTTACATTGACAGGCCTGCTGCTTTACCACTTAGCCCGCAAACGGGACAAGGGGGACGGTTCTTTTTGTCCCGCAAAGGCAGTTGTGTTGATATTTTGGGGCTTTGCCTTTGCCTCTTTGTATGGTCATCCTACCTTTGCTCTGCTTACACTTGGCCTAGCGGTGATTATTTATGGCATATCCAAGGCATTGATGAGAGTAAAGAATAAAGGGCTGAAAAAGCTGCTTTTGTATATTGGTATGGCAGTATCTCTAGGAACTTTGGCATTGTTTAAATACCCCATGTTGAAAAATGAATTGCCTTTGATGCTGCAGGTGAAGGCCTTGGGTATTTCCTATTTCACCTTTAAGTTTCTTCATGTTGTCATAGATACATATAGGGGAAGGTTGAAGGAGTTAGATGCATTGACCTTCGGCGCCTTCATATTTTTCTTTCCCACCTTCTCTGCCGGGCCAATTGACAGATACGGCAGGTTCAGCAAGGAGCTGAAAAGTAATCAGGAGCTTAGCAAAGAGTATGTGGATGAGGGTGTAACTCGAGTCATCACCGGCCTTTTTAAGAAGTTTATCATTGCAGATAAGACAGGGAGTCTTATCACTGCATTGGCACCGGATATACTTGCTGCTTCAAGACCTGTGCTTTGGATGGTGATGTTTCTGTATTCCATCAGGGTTTATTATGATTTTTCCGGGTATTCGGATATTGCCATAGGCTTGGGAAGACTTTTTGGCTTTAAGGTGCCGGAGAATTTCAACAGACCTTATCTTAAGCCTAATCTGGTGCTTTTCTGGCAGAATTGGCATATGACATTGACTTCATGGTTGAGAGAATATTTATTTATGCCCCTTGGGAAGCTATTGATGAAAACTGTAGGAACCAATCATCCCTGGCTCAT
>NZ_JAWLCK010000075.1:0-14410 GCF_041687175.1 Lutispora sp. | reverse complement strand
ATATATCGAAGGGAATGCAGTAATTAGCAATACAGGAGTATATATGGGAAATCAGGAAATAAGGATCGGATCTCCTTTAGGGGGCATAAAAGGAAAGAAGTTTGCAGTTAAAGGTTTTGTCTACAACATAATCTTTAACGAGTAAGGGGATATATCATGGATCAGGATAGCAAAATAATATCTTTCGTTTTAGGGTTTGAAGACATGATTGCTAAAGCAAGCCGGCATAGTTTTTTCTGCAAGTTAATTATGGGCTTTGTTGACTGCTTCAAAAATACTTGGAGAGACAGCTTTTTAGGACAGGTTGTGGATGGCATGTTTAATATGGAAGCTCACAGAAACTCTGCAGCATATAGGGTGACAAGCAAAGCCATCATGGCTTCACTTAGCTATATAAGTCGTATATTCAGTCTGGAGCAAGGGATTTCTGAGAGCAAATATTTTGCTTTAATCAACTACTCCAAACCTAAAAAAAATAGTATTGAAGAGGATGAAAGTGGAGTGAGGGCTGTTTTTAAGGATAGTTTTATTATGAGACATATTTTTGAGTTCTGGAAGAATGTGGACTAGGGGGTGTATCTATGGAAACTGCATTAAAACTGCTTGGTGGTATAGGTATCTCCGGATTAACCCTCAATAATCCTCTCTTGGGTTTTTACGCTTTGATAATAGCACTGCCTTTTCTGCCCAACGAAGCCACTTTGATTTTTGCAGCAGTGGTAGTGTTTTCCTATGTGATTAAGATTATGACAAATAAAGAGAGGGGCTTTGTCAAGGATCCCATAGCGATGCCTTTGATAGCCTTTGCTTTGGTGCAGATTATAACTACAATTATATCTGTAGACCCTGTGTTGAGTGCTCAGAATCTTGTGGTAAGCCTTGTTAGTCTTGCATTGTATTTTGTAATAGTAAATACTCTTAAGTCCAAAGAGGACTTTGACAGAGCTATCAAGATTTTTATTATTACCGCATTCATATTATCAATCTATGGGATTATACAGTATTTTACCTTGGGTACCACAAGCAAGGCCTGGGTTGATGTGAATCTGAATCCTGATGTGAAAACAAGGGTAGTAGGAACCTTCGGCAATCCTAATGTCTTTGCAGAATATTTGGAGCATATACTGCCCGTTGCAATAACCTTGGTATTTGTCTATAGAAAATGGATGAACAAGATAATAATGACACTGATTGTAGGAGTTATGTTTGTATGTCTTTTAATGACTTTTTCAAGAGGAGCATGGCTGGGTTTTGCTTCTGCAGCGATGTTGTTTGTAATATTGAAAATGGCTAAGTATATTCCTCTTTTTGTAGTGGGAGGTATAGGAGCCATACCTCTTTTGCCACAGGTGATAATCCAGAGAATTAGCACCATAGGCAATGTTCAGGACACTTCCAATGCCTACAGAACCTATATATGGGAAGGAACCATAAACATGATAAAAGACTTTTGGATCACAGGGGTAGGTTACGGCTATTGGGCTTTCAAAAACACATTTTTGGAATACGGAATTAAGGGGAGCAAAGCATGGCACAGCCATAATATGTATCTTGAGATTATGGCAGAGATGGGCATATTTGGGATACTCACTTTTGCATGGGTAGTCCTTTCCATCTTTGTAACAACAATTAAATTTGCTAAAAAGACTAAGGATAGATATTTCAGTTATGTTTCCATAGGGCTGTTGTGCGGATTTTTGTCAATAATGGTACATGGAATTGCAGAGCATATTCTATATATGCCAAAGTCTGTAATACTTTTTTGGATGTTCGCGGCATTTATTACTGCTGCAAGAAACCTGGGTACCAATTTCCAACAATTGCAATAGATTGGGGAGCGTTATATGAAGAAAATAGTGATTTCGGGATATTATGGATTTGGAAACAGTGGTGATGAAGCCATATTAAAATCAATTGTGAGGGACTTCAGGGAAGCAGACCCTGGCATTGAAATAACAGCTTTATCCAACAATCCTGCAAAAACAAGTTCTGAATATGGAATAGATGCAGTTAACCGCTTGAATGTAAAGAGCATAGCAAAGGTTATTAAAAACTGTGATTTATTGATAAGCGGTGGAGGAAGCCTGCTGCAGGATATGACCAGCACCAGATCTTTGCTGTATTATTTGACAGTAATAAAAATAGGTTTAATGTACAATAAAAAAATAATGCTTTATGCCAATGGAATTGGTCCCATAAACTCCCCAACAAATGCTAGAAGGGTGAAAAAGGTTATAGATAAAGTAGATCTCATAACCCTGAGAGAGGAAGAATCATTAAATGCACTTAAGAAAATGGGAGTGGAAAAACCCAGAATCATTGTTACAGCAGATCCGGTTCTGACTACTATGCCCGTTGAAAAAGATAAAGTGGATGCTATCTTTGATAAAGAGGGCATACCCAAAGATAGCAAATTCATTGGTGTAAATATTCGTAAATGGAAGCTGTCAAAGGATTTGGAGGCACAGCTGGCAACTTCCTTGGAATATATATACCATACATATAATCTAATGCCCATATTTATACCCATGTATCAATCGGATACGGAAGTCATGCTGAAAACAGCTGAAATGATGACCGTTCCATATAGAATATTGTCCAAAACCTATGATCCAGAAGAACTTATAGGCATCATGGGTCGAATGGATTTCGTGATTGCCATGAGGCTTCATACTCTCATATATTCGTCAATAACTTCTACCCCCATGTTAGGGCTCATATATGATCCCAAAATAAAGGGATATTTGGATTACATAGGTCAAGGAGCAGCAGGAAATGTGGAGAACATAAACAGTGAAATGATAATTATGGGAGCCCGCCAGATCATGGAAAACTATGAGGATAACAAGAGAAAGCTCGAAAATACTATGATGACTATGAAGAATAAGGCCAAGGAAAATGTGGCTTTAGCATGCCAACTTATGAAAAGCTGAGAGGTGTAAATATGCGAGATACTGTTGAGATAGTTGGAGTTAATATAGATAATATAACATTTGAAGAAGCCGAGAAAAGATGTAAGGAATTTTTACAACAGGATAAGTTGAAGATGATTTTTACCCCAAACAGCGAATTACTTGTAGATGCAGTAAAGGATCCAAATTTTACTGATGTGTTGAACAACGGTGATTTAGTAATACCTGACGGAATAGGAGTAGTCATCGCTTCCAGGTTTTATGGTGTCCCATTGAGGGAAAAGGTTGCAGGCTGTGAGCTTATGAACAGCTTGCTTGAAATAGCTTATACCCAGGAGAAGAGCATGTACTTTCTGGGGGGTAAAGAGGGAGTAGCTGATGAAGCAGTACAGAAGCTAAATCAGAAATATCCTGGTATAAATATTGTGGGATATCATCACGGATATTTCAATGAAGATGAAGAAAAAGAGATAATTCAAGAAATAATAGATAAAAAGCCAGATATTATATTTGTGGCAATGGGTGCACCTAAACAGGAGAAATGGATATATAACCATAGGGATATACTAGATGCCAAAATCGCTATGGGAGTGGGAGGAAGCCTTGATATTTTAGCCGGTAGATCCAAGAGAGCTCCTGAGTTTTATCAGAAAGCAGGATTGGAGTGGTTATACAGATTGCTGAAAGAGCCAAAAAGGTTTTTCAGGATGCTGAAGCTGCCCAAATTTATATTATTAGCTTTTTATGATGCTAAAACAAAATAACCTGAAGGCTTTGCCTGAAGGATCCTATTCAATAGACTAAATATAATAATGATCCAATATTAGAAGGAGGAAAACATGGATAATAAAGCTTTGGAACAATTAAAAGAAAAAGCAAATATTATTAGAAAAGACATAATTGAAATGCTTGCAGAGGCCAAATCAGGCCATCCGGGAGGCTCACTTTCTGCTGTTGAAATTTTGACCTATCTTTATTTCAAGGAGATGAATGTGGATCCCAGCAACCCTCAATGGCAGGATAGAGACAGATTTATACTGTCTAAAGGCCATGGGGCTCCTGTGCTGTATAGCACTTTGGCAGAAAAGGGATATTTCCCTAAAGGAGAGTTGATGAAACTGAGAAAAACAGGAGCTATGCTACAGGGTCATCCTGATATGAAGGGTACTCCTGGAGTTGACATGTCCACAGGTTCATTGGGGCAAGGTCTTTCTGCATCAAATGGTATGGCATTGGCTGCAAAGCTGGATAATAAAAACTACAGGGTTTATGCATTGCTGGGAGATGGAGAAATGCAGGAAGGTCAGGTTTGGGAGGCTGCTATGACATCCGCCCATTATAAGCTGGATAATCTTACTGTGTTTATTGATAACAACGGTCTTCAGATAGATGGAACCAACGAAGAAGTAAAAAATATTAATCCTATAGAGGATAAATGGAAGGTCTTTGGGTGGCATGTTATAACCATAGATGGGCATGATTTGCAGCAAATAGAAAAGGCCGTAGAGGACGCAAAAAATACCAAGGGGAAACCCACTGCCATAATAGCAAAGACTGTGAAAGGCAAAGGCGTATCCTTCATGGAAAATCAAGTAGGCTGGCACGGGGTGGCACCTAATGCAGAACAGAAAGAGCAAGCCTTAAAGGAATTGGAGGTTTTGAAATAATGGCTAATATTGCAACAAGAGAAGCCTATGGAGCAGCTTTAGCAGAGCTGGGCGAAAAGTATAAAAATGTAGTGGTTTTGGATGCAGACCTTTCAAAATCTACCAAAACCAATGACTTTAAAAAGAAATATCCTGAAAGATTTTTCAACATGGGCATATCGGAGCAGGATCTATTGGGAACGGCAGCTGGCTTTGCAACTTGTGGAAAAATTCCCTTTGCCAGTACATTTGCCATGTTCGCCACAGGCAGAGCTTTTGAGCAAATACGAAACTCCATTGCCTATCCTAAACTAAATGTGAAGATTGCTGCCACACATGCCGGAATAACATTGGGAGAAGACGGCGCCTCTCACCAGGCCATAGAAGATGTAGCTATAATGAGAGCGGTACCCAACATGACTATAATCAACCCTGCAGATGCGTTATCAACAAGGAAGGCTATAGAAGCGGCAATACTTCATAATGGTCCCATGTATATCAGACTAGGGAGGCTTGGAGTACCTGAAGTATACAAGAACGACATAGATTTTGAGATAGGCAAAGGAATAATCCTAGAAGAAGGAAGGGATGTGACTATAATAGCCGCAGGCTTTATGGTTCATATTGCACTGGAAGCCTCAGCCATGTTAAATGAGGAAGGCATTTCAGCAGAAGTAATAGATATGCATACCATAAAACCAATAGACAAGGAGCTCATAATCAATTCAGCGAAAAAAACAGGGGCAATTGTTACCGCTGAAGAGCATAATATAATAGGAGGTCTTGGTGGAGCTGTAGCCGAAGTCCTCTGCGAAGAATACCCTGTTCCAATGGTGAGGGTTGGGATAAAGGATGTATTCGGCCAATCGGGAAAACCTATGGAACTGGTAGATTTATATGGCATCAGCCCAAAGGATGTTGCTGAAGCAGCAAAGCAGGCAATAGAGAAGAAATAGCTTTCTATTACGAAGGTGATGGGAACTATCTGGTTGCCTAGTGAAAAATTAGTGAGCCGATTTTTCTAATAGGGGGGGTTTTCATGAGTAAATACAGAGAATTATCTGCTAGTGAACTAGCCAACAAATGCA
Organism: Lutispora sp.; assembly: GCF_041687175.1. NCBI lineage: Bacteria > Bacillati > Bacillota > Clostridia > Lutisporales > Lutisporaceae > Lutispora > Lutispora sp. Next base: position 8,764 of record NZ_JAWLCK010000075.1, on the reverse strand, counting down.
AATGTGAGGAGTTAGGATTTCAGACTACTGCAGAGTTGGAACCGTTGGATGGTATAATTGGTCAGGAAAGAGCAGTATCGGCCATGGAGTTTGGTCTTACCATAAAAAGAACCGGCTACAACATATTTGTGGCAGGGTTAACAGGAACAGGCAGGAGCAGCTATGCAAAATCCATATCTAAGAAGATAGCCGAGACAGAAAAGACTCCCGATGACTGGTGCTATGTCTATAATTTTAAAAATCCTGACAGACCCAAAGCTATCAACCTCCCAACGGGTAAGGGACATGTTTTTGTAAAAGATATGAGAAAACTGGTCAAGATGCTTAAGCTTAACATACCTAAGGCCTTTGAGAGTGAAGAATATGAAAGGCAAAGGAGAGAAATTCTTGAAGACTTTCAGAATCAGAGCTCAGATATTATGGAGGACTTTAACAGGTATGTCAATGAGCAAGGCTTTATGCTGAAAAGAAGCGACCAGGGTCTCCTCACAATTCCAATGGTTAATGGCAAGCCTATGGAGGAAGGAGAGTTCATCAATCTGGAAACCTCCAAAAGAAAAGATTTGGAAGAAAAATCTTATATAGTGCAGAAGAAGCTCATGGAATATATGAAGAAGATAAGGGATATGGAGAAAAATGCAAGGGACAAAATAGAACAGTTGGAAGCAAAGATTGCATTGGTTACGGTGGAGCAGCCTATACATGAGCTTATGGAAAAATACTCTGCACATAAAAATGTAATCAACTATCTAGCATCGGTTCAGAAGGATATTATTCAAAACATCGATGATTTTAGAAAAATTGATAAGGAAAAAGTAGAAGATATTGAACTGCTTGAAAAAATAAATGTGAAGGATTTCACCACCAAATATAAGGTGAATCTCATAATAGACAATAGAGAGACCAAGGGTGCACCTGTGGTTGTAGAACCTCATCCTAAATATTACAATCTCCTGGGCAGGATTGATTATGAAAGCAATATGGGAGCAGTTACCACTGACTTTACTAAAATAAAGCCGGGCTCCATTCATGCTGCCAATGGGGGATATTTGATAATCAACATGTCTGATATAGCCAAAAGCCCGGAAAGCTGGGATGGACTAAAAAGAGCTCTTAAAAATAATAGTATAGCCATAGAGAATATTTATCCAAATACTGGACTTGTCTCAGGTGGACTTAAGCCGGAACCTATACCTTTGAATGTGAAGGTAATACTGTTAGGGAACAATAGCCTGTATCAGATGTTGTACAACTATGACGAGGACTTTAGAAAACTCTTTAAGATAAAAGCAGATTTTGATATGGAGATGCCATCTGAAGAGGAAAATATAAATAAATATTCCAGATTTATAAGCTCCCACTGCAGAGAGAAGGATTTGCTCCATTTTGACTGTACCGCAGTATCGGTAGTAATAGACTATAGCAGAAGGCTTGCAGATCATAAGCACAAGCTGTCTACCCGCTTTAATGATATTGTGGAGATATTATATGAAGCAGATGCATGGGCCAGGATCGATTCATCAGATATTGTAAGGGATATCCATGTGAAGAAGGCTATACAGCAGAAAAAATACAGATCCAACAAGATAGAAGAAAAGCTGCAGGAACTGATTGATACAGGAGTAATACTAATATCTACCGAAGAAAAGGTTGTAGGCCAGGTCAATGGATTATCTGTCATGGATATAGGAGACTATGCCTTCGGTAAGCCTAGCAGAGTCACTGCTACCACCTTTGCGGGGGATAAGGGTATTACCAATATAGAAAGAGAAGTGGAAATGAGCGGTAGCATACATGACAAAGGTGTACTGATTCTCTCAGGTTATCTTGGAGAAAAATTTGCTCAGGAATTTCCACTGACCCTATCTGCTCATATATGCTTTGAGCAGCTTTATGACGGAGTTGAAGGAGACAGCGCTTCCTCAACGGAACTCTACGCTTTGCTGTCCAGCCTTTCGGAAGTACCTATTAAGCAATATATTGCAGTTACCGGCTCGGTAAACCAAAAAGGAAAAATTCAGCCCATAGGTGGAGTAAATGAGAAAATTGAAGGCTTCTTTGAAACCTGCAAGCATAGGGGACTCACTGGAAAAGAAGGAGTCATGATACCTCATCAGAATGTGGTTAATTTGATGCTCAATGATGAAGTCATAGAAGCGGTGGAAAAAGGTTTGTTCCATATATATCCTGTAACAACCATAGAGGAAGGGATTGAAATACTTACCGACATGCCTGCCGGTTCTATGAGTGAAGATGGTAGATATCCGGAAGGAACTCTCTATAATCTTGTGCAAAAGAAGATTGAAAAATATGCCCGACTGGTAGAGGAGTTTGACGGGGAATAGAATAGAGGCGGCCTTCGCGGCCGCCCTTATCTATATTGCTCACATGTTATGATTTCATTTTCTGTTACTATGTAGTCCATAGGTACATCATATTCAGATGGCGTTATGCTATCCACAACTTGAAAGGAGTAACATACTGCAATTTTTAATATATTTTTTGTAAGAGTGTTAAAAAATTTATCATAGTATCCAGCTCCATAGCCTATCCTGTTACCCCTTCTATCAAAAACCGCACCGGGTACTATTGCCATATCCAATATACATCTGTTTACGATCCTTATATGGTCTTTCACAGGCTCCATAATACCAAATTTGCTGGGTTTCAGTTTATCCCAGCCTTCAAATTTGCACAGCACAATTTCTTTAATTTGAGTATTGCATAGGGGAATGTACAATTGCTTATTTTTTTCCATGCAATCATCTATAATGGGTTTGGTCATAACCTCTTTATTAAAGCTTAAGAATGTGAATATATGATTAGCTTCAGTATACATGGAAGTACTGATAAGCCTGTCTTTAATCTGCAGGCTTTTCTCTGTCACTTCTTCAGTAGTAAGTGAATCTCTGATGGTCAACATTTTTTCTCTTAATTCACTTTTCATCCAATCACCTCACTAATATATTGTGGAGCTTCTATAACTATGACTTATTATTAACAATCCAATATATATTCTATATCAAAATACATATTATTGCTATCAGACTTTTTAATTATTATATGCTCAATACTATCAGACTTTTTTATCACTTAATCGTATAAATAGATGACATGAATAGTTGATGGAGGTTTTTTATATGAAAAAGGATCATAATATATTTATCGGTGTTTTATTCATAATAGTTGGAACTTTGTTCCTGGTCTCCAATTTAGGTTACTTTAACTTTTCTTGGAGTTATGTATGGCCCCTTGCCCTTTTAGCTCCTGGTGTCTATCTTCATTTCTCCTTCTTCACAGGTTTGGATAAAAATCCGGGCATTTTGGTACCGGCGGGAATATTAACCACTTATGGACTGCTCTTCTATGCCAATGTTATTTTTGGATGGGGATTGATGGCGGACCTTTGGCCTGTATTTTTGATAGGCATATCCATAGGCTTGATGGAGCTATACTTCTTTGGAAGCAGAGACAAGGCGTTGCTCATTCCTATTGCTATTTTAGGTGGTCTTGGACTGATATTTCTGACTGATACAGTATATATACTCAATAGGAAATACTTAGCTCCTGCTTTTCTCATAGTATTGGGAATACTGATACTTACAAAGAATGATAATAGAAAGAGTAAACCTCATAGACAGCAGCATCACCAACAGCAAAGTCAGCCTGTAGATAATAGTGAAGTAATAGCTGAAAAAGATAAATCAGAGTAGAATAGTTGAGAAATAAGTCCTAATTTGAAACGGGGCTTATTTTTTATGCCCTTTTATACAAATTTATAAAGGAATTTATGGTTTTATGTAGAAGATATAAAAATATGCGCGAAAGGTTGTGGTTTAATGATAGAACTGGTTAATGTAAGTAAAACTTTTAGTGATGGTCACAAAGCCTTAAAAAATATCAATATTAAGATAGATAACGGAGAATTTGTATTTTTAGTAGGTCCCAGCGGTGCAGGAAAATCCACTTTGATAAAACTGCTGCTCAAGGAGATAGACCCGGATCAAGGCAATATAATAATAAATGGCAAGGATGTAACAAAGCTGAAAAGAAGAGAAATACCTTTCCTGAGAAGAAGCATAGGGGTTGTGTTTCAAGACTTCCGACTGCTTCAGGAAAAGACAGTGTATGAGAATGTGGCCTTTGCCATGGAAGTAGTAGAAGCACCTCCCAAAGAAATCAGAAGACAGGTGCCTATAATACTAAGCCTTGTAGGGCTTAGCAAGAAGTCCAATCTATATCCCAGCCAGCTTTCCGGAGGAGAGCAGCAGAGGGTTTCTCTGGCCAGAGCCATAGTAAATGGCCCATCCATACTTATCGCGGACGAGCCTACGGGAAACTTGGATCCGGATACATCATGGGAAGTTATGAAGAGCCTTAATGAGATAAACCATAGAGGAACAACCGTACTCATGGCAACCCATGCCAAGGATATTGTCGATGCCATGAGAAAAAGGGTTATAGCCATCGAAGACGGAACCATAGCCCGTGATGACATGAAAGGCGGGTATGGAGTATGAAGATAAGAACATACAAATATTTTATAAAGCAATCAGGAAAGAGCATATGGAGAAACAAGGTTATGAGCCTGGCGTCCATAGGTTCTGTTATGTCGGCACTGCTGGTTATAGGAATATTCTTAATATTGGTGTTGAATGTGGACTATCTGGCGGCGAAGCTGGAATCTCAAGTGGAGATAAAGGTCCATCTTATGGATGGATTGAGTAAGAATATTATAGAAGATATCAACAAGGAGATTAAAGGCCTGACAGGAGTGAAGAACTCTGTATTTGTATCAAAGGATGAAGCTTTAAAAGAGTTCAGCGAATCCTTGGGTGAGAATTCCTATCTTCTTGAAGGATTGGAGGGGGACAATCCATTGTCCGACTCCTTTGTAGTGACTCTTGAGGATCCCAGACTTGCTCCTCAGGTTACTTTGGCTATAAAAGCCATGTCAAATATTGAAAATGTGGTTTATGGTAAAGAAGAGCTTGAAAAGCTCTTGGATATTACATATTTCCTCAGGATAGGGAGTCTTGCCATAGTGGCAATATTATTCTTGATATCCGTATTCATCATATCCAATACTATAAAGCTTACGGTTTTTGCCAGACGAAGAGAGATAGGAATAATGAAATATATTGGTGCCACCGATTGGTTTGTAAGGGGACCCTTCTTCTTTGAAGGAGTTTTGTTAGGCTTGATAGGAAGCATTATTTCCATTGGTTTGTTAGCTACAGGCTATTATTTTATAGCCAAATATATAGAGCAGCAGATGTTTGGCCTTCTGGTAATATCCCTAATGCCTTTCCATGAGATATTAAATAACCTGGTTATTGCTCTTTTGATTTTCGGAGTAATAATAGGTTCTCTCGGAAGCATGATATCCATCAGAAAATTCCTTAAGGTTTAATGGAGGGTTTGAAGATGAAGTATAAGAAAAGTATAGCTTTATTGCTGGCAATAATATTATGCCTTTCAGTTGTTCCAGTTTATGGACAGAAGTATTATGATGATGTGAAAGATCTTCAAAAACAACTGGAAGAAACCAGGAAAAAGATTGAACTGACTAAAGCTCAGCAGGCTGCTAAGCAAAAGGAAAGCAAAAACGTATCCAATCAGATTGTGGAATTGGACAGGAAATTGGAAGAAGCGGAAAAAAGCCTTGAGATAGTAGAAGGACAAATATCTGAACTGGAAGGCAAAATAGCCATAACCCAAAGGGAGCTGGACAGGGCTACCGAAGAAGCCGAAACTCAAAAAGAGCTGCTTAACAAAAGGGTAAGAGTCATGTATCAAAATGGCAGTTCAAGCTATTTGGCAGTCCTGCTTAATGCTACAAGCTTCAGTGATTTCATATCCAGATTGGATTTAATGAGAAAGATAATAAACTATGATGTAAACCTGCTAAAGGAAAGAAAAACAATTAGGGACAACATCGATCAAAAGAAGCAACAGCTTGAATACGAACAACAGCAGAAGGAAGTATTAAAAAATGATTTAAGCAGCAAAAAAGAAGAAGTAGAATCTGTTAAGAGCCAAAAAGAACAGGTGTTAAAAGAGGTATATAAAGATCTGAAAGAGCTGGAAAGACAAGAGGACAAGCTCTTGGAAGAATCTGCTGCACTGACAAAGAAAATACTTCAGTTGCAGAGTTCGGAAGATTACATAGGCGGAGAGATGGCATGGCCTTCTCCAGGATATACTAAGGTAACTTCACCCTACGGTTATAGAACACATCCCATACTAAAAACTAAGAGAATGCATACAGGAGTGGATCTGGCAGTTCCATCAGGCAGTAATATTGTTGCCGCCAATGCAGGGAAGGTAATATTGGCGAAATATAATGGAGGTTATGGCAACACAGTAATAATAGACCATGGTGGTAAAATTTCCACACTATATGCCCATAATTCCAAGCTCTTGGTTAAGGAAGGCGATATAGTAACAAGAGGCCAGGTTATAGCAAAATCAGGCAGTACTGGTTTATCAACCGGACCTCATCTCCATTTTGAAGTAAGGATAAATGGTAATCATACAGACCCCATACCATATATAACTAAAAGTAAAAAATAAGAGCTGTGCTAAGTCACAGCTTTTTTAGTTAAGACCCAGTTTATATTGCATAAGTATAGGGAATAATATACAATGGTATTGCAAACCATTTGCAAAGACATAAATCTGGAGTGAATCGAGTTGAAGGATATGGAAGATATAGTGTTGAGAGGAGAGAAAATATCATTCTCCTATGATGGCGTGAAAGTGCTGAAAGATTGCAGCTTCTCAGTGAGGAATAAGGATTTTGCTGCTGTAGTAGGTTCTAACGGCGCAGGGAAGAGTACCCTCCTTAAGATATGCCTTGGTCTATTGAAACCGGATCAAGGTAAAGTATGGTTGTTTGAGAGGTTAATAGATAAATTCCAGGAATGGGATAAGATAGGTTATGTGCCTCAAAGGATTCTGAATCTGAATCTTGGATTTCCTGCCACAGTTGAGGAAGTTGTAAGTTCGCCTTTATATACCACAAAGAAGTTAAAGGATATGAGTAGGAAGAACAAGACGGATTTGACAGACAAAGCTTTAAGAGCTGTAGGCATGGCAGATTATAAGGATAGGCTCATAGGAAGGCTCTCAGCGGGACAGCAGCAAAGAATATTTATTGCAAAGGCTTTGATAAGCTCACCGCAGCTTTTGGTTTTGGATGAGCCTACAACAGGGATAGATAATGAGACAGAAGAGGATTTCTACAATCTGATATACAAGCTGAACAAGGATGATGGAATAACTATAGTTATGGTAACCCATGATTATACAGATATAAAGTCAATGGTTAACAGAGTAATACAAATAAGTGATGGCAGCATATCAGATAATATTCATAATTATGGAGATGGAGATAGAAAATGATGGAGATATTTCAATATGAATTTATGCAGAGGGCATTTATAGCAGGTGTTATGGTAGCTATTACTTGTCCTCTTATAGGGATTTTTATAGTATTAAGAAGATTATCCATGATTGGCGATACTCTATCTCATGCATCTTTAGCAGGCATAGCAGCAGGCATGCTCTGGGGATTCTACCCATTCTGGGGTGCACTCATGTTTTCTGTAGTAGGAGCCGTTGCTATTGAAAAGCTGAGAAAAACATTCTCAAAGTATGCGGAGATATCCAATTCCATCATACTATCTACTGGAATTGGTCTTGCTGTAGTTATGATTGGATTGGCAAAAGGTTTCAATACGGATTTGATGGGATATATGTTTGGCAGTATTGCGGCAGTAAATTCTCAGGATATATATATCATGGGCACTCTGAGCCTTATAATAATTATATCCGTAGTAATATTGCATAAGAAACTGTTTTATATAGCTTTTGATGAAGAAGGAGCCCAGATTTCCGGTATAGCAGTAAGCTTTCTCAATATGTATTTAACGATACTGACAGGTCTTACTGTGGTGGTTTCAATGAGAATAGTAGGGATATTCATGGTGTCATCTATGTTGGTTGTTCCTGTGGCAGCCGCCATACAGACTGGGAAAGGATTTATAAAAACTATTATTATATCTGTTCTTTTCGCATTGATATCGGTTATTTTTGGACTTATTCTATCTTATTACTTAGATATAGCCCCTGGTGGAACCATTGTGCTGCTTTCCGTTGCAATACTGCTTGGTGTTCTCTTTATAAAAGCTGTGAGAAAGGGAAAATAATTTTTTGGTGGTGATAGGCTTGAATATTAAAGTCAATGCTGAAGAAATACTGAAAAATAGTGGATATAAGCTTACGCAACAGAGAAGAGTAATAATTGAAGTATTAAGAAATGGTGGAGGTCCATATACCGCAAATGAGATATTTTCTCTTGTAAGTGATAAATATTCTGGTATTAATTTTTCTACTATATATAGGAATCTTGAACTTTTAGTCAGGTTGGGTATAGTTGAAAAGCTCAGTATAATTGATGGTTACTGTCATTTCAAATTAGCAGGAGAAAACCACCACCATCATATTATATGCAATAAATGCGGCCAGATAAAAGAGATAGACATATGCCCTTTCAGTGAAATACTGAGAAAAGCAAAGCTTGAAGACCTTGATTTTGAACCAACTGAACATAAGTTTGAGATATATGGAATATGCAGCAAATGCAAAGGTAAGGAATAAATTTTAAATATATCAAAATAACTCCACATAAATAGTATTAATGATATAATTACTTAATAGAATATTAATGGCACACAAAATGCATATCAGGACCCAAAAA
>NZ_JAWLCK010000074.1:0-14591 GCF_041687175.1 Lutispora sp. | reverse complement strand
CACAAACAATTGAAAAATTAATCAATGAAGTGGAAGAAGAGAAAAACAAACTAGGTGGCGCAGAGAACTTCTCAATAAATGAGCTTTGGTCTGGTGATTCTGATGTTATATCGCTACGTTCCACTTTATTGCTTGGACTTAAAGGTATGGCTGCATATGCTTATCATGCCCGAGTATCCGGCAAAAGTAATAATGAAGTAAATAATTGGTTCTTTAAAGGAATGCATGCCTTCGGTGAAAATCATAGTGTTGAAGAATGGCTAGATCTCCTTATGGAATTCGGAATGATAAATCTTAAATGCATGGAGCTTTTAGATGAGGCAAACACATCTGCCTATGGAACTCCTGTACCGACAAAGGTAACAACAATAATTGAAAAAGGACCATTCATTGTTGTTTCTGGTCATGATTTGTGTGATCTTAAGCAGTTATTAGAGCAGACAGAAGGTAAAGGAATCAACATATATACTCATGGAGAAATGCTTCCTGCCCACGGTTATCCTGAATTGAAAAAATTCCCTCATTTGAAGGGCAATTTTGGAACAGCATGGCAGAATCAGCAGAAGGAATTTGCAGATGTACCCGCTGCCTTCCTCTTCACTACAAACTGCCTGATGCCACCTAAACCATCCTATATAGACAGAGTATTTACTACTGAAGTAGTTTCCTACCCAGGACTTGTTCATATAGATGATGTAGACGGCAAGAAGGATTTCACTCCAGTTATTGAAAAAGCATTAGAACTTGGCGGATGGCCAGAAGATAAAGTTCTTACAGGTATAAACGGCGGCACTGAGCTTATGACAGGCTTTGGACATGGCACTGTACTAGGTGTGGCTGATAAGGTTATAGATGCTGTAAAATCTGGGGCCATAAGACACTTCTTCTTAGTTGGTGGTTGTGATGGGGCTAAACCAGGAAGAAATTACTATACTGAATTTGTGCAAAAATCACCAAAGGATACTGTTATATTGACATTGGCTTGCGGCAAATTCCGCTTCAATGACCTTAATATTGGTGAAATAGGCGGATTACCAAGAATAATGGATATGGGACAATGTAACGATGCTTATTCTGCAATAAAAGTTGCAGTAGCACTATCAAAGGCCTTTGAATGCGATGTAAATGAACTTCCATTAACTTTAGTACTGTCTTGGTATGAACAGAAAGCTGTATGCATATTGCTTACATTATTAGCATTAGGTATAAAAAATATATACATCGGACCTTCAGTACCTGCCTTCTTCTCACAAAATGTACTTAATGTATTGGTAGACAAATTTAACATTACACCAATAACAACTCCTGAAGAAGATTTAAAAAAGATATTAGGATAATTCCATAAACAGCCGGTATTACCGGCTGTTATTATTTATATAATAATAATTATTAATTACATTGATATATTTTTGACTTTCATATATAATTATGATGAATACTATTTTGTGAGGTGGTTTTATGGATATTAAAGGAACAAAAACTGAAAAAAATCTATGGGAAGCATTTGCAGGTGAATCCATGGCTAGAAACAAGTATACATACTTTGCTTCTACCGCTAAAAAAGAAGGATATGAGCAGATTTCTGCTATTTTTCAAGAAACAGCTGATAACGAAAAGGAACATGCAAAGATATGGTTTAAGCTTCTTAACGGAATAGGCAATACAGCAGAAAACTTAAAGCATGCTGCTGAAGGCGAAAATTACGAGTGGACAGAAATGTACAAGACATTCGCTGAAGAAGCAAAGGCAGAAGGCTTTACAACCATAGCTACTCTTTTTGAAAAAGTAGCTGATATTGAAAAGGAACACGAAGAAAGATATAAAGCTTTGCTTAAAAATGTTGAAGATGGTAAAGTATTTGTTAAAGACGGCAAAGTATATTGGAAATGCCGCAACTGCGGTCATATCCATGTAGGTGAAAAGGCACCAGAAATGTGTCCTGTATGCTCTCATCCTAAGGCACATTTCGAAGTACAAGCTAAGAATTGGTAATTTTTAAGGTTGGGTCATAACCCAACCTTTATTTTCTACTTATAGCTTTATATGACAATAGCCTCCTGGATTTTTCTTCAAATATTTCTGATGATACTCCTCTGCATCATAAAAGCATTTTAAGGGCTCAATTTCTGTAACTATTGGTTCATCGTATTTCTTTTGCTCCTCTTCTGCGCTGGCTTCAATAATTGGCAGATCTTCCTCATGAATATAGTATATGCCCGTCCTATACTGAGTTCCTTCATCGGGTCCCTGACGATTCAAAACTGTAGGATCAATGACCCTCCAGAATCTTTTCAGCAGGTCTTCCAATGATATCATATTCTCATCATATTTTACATAACATGATTCTGCATGGACTGTGGTTCCGGTTTTTACTTCCTCATATGTAGGATTTTCTGTAGTGCCGTTAGCATAGCCCACCTTAGTTTCTACCACTCCTTTTATCCTTGACATATATTCTTCCACTCCCCAGAAACAACCGCCGGCAAATACAATTTCTTTCATCTACATCCCTCCTTTTATTACAATATTATTATAGTATATTTGCTTGGGTTTTACACTGTTTCAAAAGAGGTGACATTTGGCCTGCATAGTATATATAAAGCCTATGAAGGGGTCTTGTCATAGCTACATATAATAGTTTTATGTCCATTTCGTTCTCTCCATAATTAGCCTTACTGCAATCAGCTATAAAAACCACATCAAATTCCAAGCCTTTGGATAGATAAGAAGGCAAAATTACTATTTTGCTGTCATACTCCTTTTCATTGCCTGTGATTAATTTTGGTTTGTACTTAGAACCTTTGAAATAAGAATAAACCTCCCTGCATTCATCCAAGGTCTTGCATATTATAGCTATAGACTTATAATCGCCACCTTTTAATTCTTCCATGTGTTTTTGAATTTGATTGCATATATCTCTGAGATTATCCTTCTCGCTGATAACCACTGGGTTACCATGTCTTATTACAGGTTTAGCCATGGGAAAACTCTTTGTCTTCATATTATTCAGTACTGCATTGGCTGCATTCATAATCTCTATAGTCGTTCTGTAGCTTTGCTCCAGTATAAGAAAATCGCAACGCTTTCCCTCAAATACCTTCTCTATTATTTCCTCCCAGTCTCCCGTTCCTCTATATGAATGTATTCCCTGAGCCAAATCTCCAAGGATAGTAAAGGAAGAATCCTTAATAATCTTTCTTATAACCAGAATCTGAAATGGGCTAAAGTCCTGGGCCTCATCAATGACTATATGTCGAACTGGAATTTTCTCATCTATTCCGTGAATTTTATACTTCATATATATTATTGGAGCCAAATCCTCAATCTCAACATAACCCTTCTTAAAAATCTCAAAGGATCTATGGATCATAAATTCAATCAATTGGCTGGATATTCCCTTCTCAGATAAATCAAGGCTTTCTAAATAATTCTGAAGGAAATCTTTATAATACTCATAGGGATTTAATTTGGATATTCTTTTTATATACTCATTTACAGCTTTTTTTGAGTGGGCTTCTATCCTGCCTACCAACTCATTCTTATTGTCGATTATGCTGATAATAAGATTATGTCTTTCCTCTGTATCTTCCATGTTGCTCTTTATTCTGCTTATGTGCTTTATGCATGATTCCTCTATTTCTTCTATTATTGCTTCCTTCCTTGCTTTGAGTCGATTGTTCATATGCTTCTTAAGCTCGTCAAGTCTTTTTACAATGGGAAGCTTATTGTATTCCTTTAAGAAGAGTTCATTCAGTTCTTCATATCTATATATGGTAACCTCGTTAAGCTTAAAATCCTCGCAAGGTATATAAGCATCCTCTACCTTTGCTATATAATCATCAATCAATTCTTTGAAAAGCATTGAGCATTTAAGCCTGGATTCGCTCATCATAAGCCTGTTTCTCTCTATATGGTGGCATTCCTTACTTTCATTGACAAAGGTATTTATCTTTTCATAGCCGTCAACCACCTTTAACTTGAGACCGATTAGCTTCAACGCAAATTCTTCAAAGGTAGTTTGCAATGCTCTCTCAACTCCAAGCTCCGGGAGAACTTCTGAAATATAATTTAAGAATAGGCGATTTGGAGCTATTATCATGAAATTCTCAGGTTTAAAGGCTTTTTCATGGTTATAAATAAGATATGCTATTCTATGAAGGGCAATTGTTGTTTTGCCGCTTCCTGCAGCTCCCTGCACTATCAGTGGGGTCCACATATCAGCTCTGATTATCCTGTTCTGTTCAGCCTGAATTGTGGTGACTATATCTTTTAATCGGTTATCCGCATTGGAGCCTAAAGATGCTTGGAGTATTTCATCGTTGGTTGTTATATCAATATCCAATATATCATCTAAACGACCCTCATTAATTATAAACTGCCTTTTTAAAAGCAAATCTCCCTTGATTATTCCCTCAGGACATGAGTACTGGGCTTCACCCAGCCTTGACTCATAATACAGATTTGCTATGGGGGCTCTCCAATCCGTTATTATCAACTCCTTTGTATCTTCATCAATTAATGCCATTTTCCCTATATAATACTTTTCCTTATTACTTCTATCCACCTCTTTAAATTCAACACAGGCAAAATAGGGCTTGCTCTTTGCCTGTGTCAGATTTCTCAGCTTTACTTCTGCTCTGTTTTGGAGCATTGTATTTATCATAAGATCAATATACTGCTGGCTGCTTTCTGAATTAAAATGCTTCTTCCCCTTTGCTACGGCTTCATCTATTCTACCTTTACGACTTATAAAAGCTTCAAGGTTTTTATATACATATTTGAGAGTGAATTCAAGTCTTTCCTTCTCTCTCTTATAATCAGGATGGTTTATTGCTGCCACTTGTTCACCCCCTTTATAGTGCTGTTATTGTGGCTCATAGGTCAAGGACAATATTTTCATAGGTTATGCTGGGCTTTCCAAGGCATCTGTGAGCAAAGAATGTACCATGACAATCTGACCCTCCAGTTATATAAAGGTTATTTTTTTTACAAAAATCTAAACAGAATTGGGTTACTTGGGAATTATTCTCCAGATGATAACATTCAATACCCATAACGCCTTCTTTCACCATAGCAGGCACTATTACATCATAATCAAGACGGTAGAATGGTGCACCAGGATGGGCTAATATAGCTATACCCCCAGCTTTTTTTATGACTTCAATAACTTCCTTTGGACTAGGAAACTCAGTCTTGTTAAAAGGATTTCCCCAACCATCGAATAGTGGAAAGAATTCTTTTGTGTTTCTGCATATTTTTTTATCAATGAGGTAGTTTAATGCCTTCCATCCACCTCTTGTATTATCATTTTCATAATTCTTATAATCTGCCAGGCTCACATTTAAGCCTTTTCTCTCAAGAAATTCTATGCTTTCTTCATCCTTCATCTCCATTATTTCTGTATTGGCTGATATAAGCTTCAGCAACTCCTCATTATAAATATCTATACCGTATCCAAGTATGTGATAATTGCCTCCATCATAAGTGGTATCAATCTCAACTCCGGGTATAAAGGTTAATCCTGCTTCTTCGGCTAGAATCTTTACTTTCTCAACATTTTCCACGGAGTTATGATCTGTTATTGAAAATATTTTTATATCGCTTCTTATGATTTTTTCAACAACCTCTTCAGCTGTCCAGGTTCCATCGGAAGCTGAAGTATGGATGTGTAAATCTACTTTGTCCTGTTTCAAATTATGACCCCTTTCAAAACAAATTTACATACTATTATATACTTTAGTGCTGTAAATTTACAATAAATATTAAACTAATTTGTGACATTCATAAGCAATTTCTTTGGGGTCTTATAGCTTTTATATACTGTAGATGAATAAAATAAGCATATATGCAAATGCACATATGCTTATCCTACTCATCTACAACAACTATATTTCATTTTCATAATACTGCCCATGTTCCATAATTTGTCGTAACTCATCCATATCCTGAGTTAACGAAAGAGCTAGCATCAGTTTTATCCTGGCTTTCTGTCCCGGCAAGTCGCCTCCAAATATTGCGCCCATTTCTCTGAGCTGCCTGCCTCCTCCTTCATAGCCATAGGTATCCAGTACTCTGCCTGTTGGGCATCTTGATACTATAACTACAAAAACTCCTTTATCTGTGGCATATTTAACGCCTTCAAGCATTTTAGGCGGTACATTTCCTCTGCCCAGTGCTTCAATCACAATACCCTTTGCCCCAGTATCCACTGAATACTTTATGAATTTAGAGTCCATACCTGCGGCACATTTGATTAAATCTACATGAGTTTCAATTTTATTTGTAGGAATATGCTGTCTATTTACAACATTTCTATGGTATATTACTCTATCGTTGTCAATCACACCTAAAGCTCCAAATTCCAAAGATTTAAATGTATCCAAACTCAGAGTATTAGTCTTTGTTACCTCTCCGGCTGCATTCACTGTATTATTCATTACGACTAAAACACCTTTATTCTTTGAATGCGGTGATATGACTGTACAAACTGCTGCTGCCAAGTTGCTGGGACCATCATAACCTAACTCGGAGCTGTTTCTCATTGCACCAACAACCACAATAGGTTTTTCACAGCTGATTGACAAATCTAATAAGTAGGCAGTTTCTTCTAATGTATCTGTACCATGAGTGATAATAACACCACATATGTCCTCTCTCTGTACTGTTTTTAAGACTAAAGTTCTCAGCTCCATCATTTTCAATGGATCCATGTGAGGTCCGGGAAGTTTACCGAATTCCAAGGACTCTACTTCTGCAAATTTATCAATATTAGTAACAAGTGACATTATTTCATCACTTGATAGAGATGGTATGGCAGCTCCAATCCTTGGATCTACTGACATGGATATGGTTCCCCCTGTAAATATAATTGCCACCTTTGGCTTTTTCATCTTATAACCCCCAATACTATGCTTTATTTTTCTTTTACACTTATATAAGGATTATCTTTTATATAAAATCTCCAGGGAAAAAACTTCGCCTCCTCGGCATAATCAATTCCTATTCTCTTTGTTTCTACAATATCAAATTCTTCCTTGCTATTTCGATTTTCACATATAAAAAGCCTGTTTCCTGTCAAGTCTTCTCCATTATATACTTTTGTTATATTAAAAGCTCTGCATAACTTTCCAGGTCCATTGGTTATATTGGTTATTTGACCTTTCTTAAGTTCTCCCAAAGCTTTTCCATACCTGTTATCTGCCATAATATCTACACCTTTGATTGGTTCCAAAGCTCTTACTAAAACGGCTTGAGCTATTCCTTCCTTTGCAGCCACTACATTGAGACAATGATACATGCCATATATTAAGTATATATAGGCATGGCCTTCTTCTCCATACATAACTTCTGTCCTGGCTGTTCTTCTGCCTTTATAGCTATGGGCTGCTTTATCGCCTATACCCATATAAGCCTCAACTTCTACTATTTTTCCAACAAGCTCTTTACCATCAATTGAATGTACTAAATACTTACCGAGCAGATCTTTAGATAATCTAACTGCATTTTTGCTATAAAAACTCCTGTTGAGCTTTATCAGATCAAGTTCACTCTTTAAATCAGAATTCACCTAGTTAACCTCCGATTCTTTTACTCCATTCTCCAATGCTGATTCCTTCGATACAATAATGCTCCTTATAGTGACAGATACTATAACCAATATTCCACCCAATACAGCATAAATACTTGGTTTCTCTCCAGCAAACAAGAATACCCACAGCGGGTTCAATAAAGGTTCTATAACGGTTAGAAGAATTGCTTCTATAGCTGATAAATGTTTTGATGCTAATGCATACAGTATATAAGCAATTCCAAGCTGAAATACTCCCAACAATATTATTGCTATAATACTTTTTATGTCAGGCAATCCGCCGGCAATAAATGGTATAGCTACAATAAATGTTAGCCAGTTTCCTATTAATGTAGTCTCAACAGGGGAACCATCCTTTTGGTACCTAAGAGATATAGTGACACAGGCTAAAAAGAATCCACTTACTACAGCCAGTATATTTCCTAGCATGCTGCCTCCACCTACATCATCTATAAAGAATAAAAGCATACCACCAAATACCGTCAATATAGCAATATAATCATACCATTTAATCTTTTCTTTTAATAACCATGCTCCTAGAATTGCAACAAAAATGGGAGCTGTAAATTGCAGAAGTATTGCATTTGCAGCTGTAGTGAGCTTATTGGCAGCCACAAACAATATTACTGTAGCAGTGTAAGATAAAGCCCCTCCCAATTGAGCTTTAGACCAAGTGAATCTTGGCTTTCTCAAATATAATAATACCACAATTGAAGATATTAAGCTTCTCGAACCGGCAATAGCTATTGGATTCCAATCTACAGCCTTAATCAGTATTCCTCCTGTACTCCATAGAATAGAAGCTAGCACAAGAAATAATATGGCTTTGTATCTATCATTCTTAAATATTTTTTTCATACTGCTACCTCATTATAAATGTAATTACACTACTCATAATTCTACCTTCGATAGAAAAATCCTTTATAACAGCAAATTTACTTTATTAAAACAAAAATGCTCCCTCTATAGGAGCATTTAATCAACAAGGAAGCCTTCTTGGATTTTTTGTCATTCTTTATTATATTAATAGACATATGTACTTCTTGGTAATGAAATATTCTTCTTAATCTAATCTCTAGTGCTATATTGACGAATGAAACGTTTTAGATGAACTATATTTTATATATACTGCTTAGATGCTTGATTTCCATAATCCATGAAGATTACAGTATTCGTACACATCAACATTTTCTTTGTTGCAGAATATTGCCTTTGGTTCTTCTCCCGGATTAAGATGAATTCGCTCTACTCCTTCATCAGATACTACAGCGATCCATTCAATGTAATGCTCTGGTATCATTGGGTGAGGAACCGAACCCACCTGAGCAACAATTTTTCCGTTTTCTCTTGTAGCTACAGGCACATGCTTTTCAGTTGCAGCATCAGTAGTATTTGCCTCAAGCTTGTTCATTGGCTTACCACAGCATACCAGTTCGCCGCCACCTTCTTTTATGAGTTCAACCATATTCCCGCATAAACTGCATCGATAAAAAGCAACCTTATCTCTCATATTTAACCCACCTTTCTTATAATCGTTATATATGTTTCCCATTAATTCACATTATACATTTATATATAATTATTGTCAATTAATAACTTTTATTATTGTTCCCACCAGCAAAGTTGATGCTAAGACTCCATTTATCATAACAAAATTCTTTACTGCCAGTACGAAAGTATCCTTTTTGCTTTGAACTTCATAAAAGGTTTTAATATTTTTACTGACAGGTAAATATGTTATTAAGGTTAAGGCACAAATATAGGGTATGGCTTTAAGTATTATCAATATCACAAGCATCAGATAAGCTAGGTAATAAGATATCTTAAAGACTTTCAATGCTCTATCCTTACCTATGTATATTGGTAAAGTGTATCTATTATTCTCTATATCATCCTCAATATCGCAAATATTATTTGCCAGCATAATATCAGATATTCCAATAATGGCTGGTACAGTAAGCAAAACAATATAAACAAACTCCTGCAAATTCAGTTGTATGCTTAGCATGCTCCCTTTCAGGGCTAACATAATCAGTTCCTTTTCAAACACATGTATATATATAGCTAAAAAAGTGATGAAAAAGCCCATGGTAAAGCCAGAGAACACTTCACCAAAGGGTGTTCGGGATATAGGCACAGGTCCATAGGAATATGTTATACCTATTAGAAAAGATAGCGCACCTATGAGCAGGACAATGACATTTGAGTTCAAAAATAGTAATAAACCAAATACTGTAGCCAAAGCAAGGAGAGCAAATATTGTGGTACAAACACTTCTTTCACTTAATTTATCCCTGACAATGGCATTGTGGCTTTCATAACCATATCCATATTTCTTAATTGCTTTCCTATAGTCTTGATAGTTATTAATCGCTGTTGTTGCCATATCTATACATAATAAGGACACTAGCATCAAAATAAAATTGTTTACATTAAAGGTATTGTAATAATAAATGGTATAAAATGTTCCTATAAGAAATGGAATAACACTAGCCACTTTTGTCTGAATTTCAACCAACTTCAAGAAACTACTTACCTTCATTTGTACCCTCTCTTTTTATACATTAAATCGGAAATTGATTATATCTCCATCTTCTACCTCGTATTCTTTTCCCTCTAATGTTACCAAACCTTTTTCCTTCACTTTCTGCATTGAACCAAACTCCTTAAGATGTCTAAATTTGCATACTTCTGCTCTTATGAAGCCCTTTTCAATATCTGAATGAATTTTTCCAGCAGCCTTTTTTGCAGTGGTTCCCTTATGGATGGTCCAAGCTTTGACTTCATCATGGCCGGCAGTAAGAAAGGAAATCAATCCAAGATAGTCGTAGGCAGTCCTAGATAGCTTATCTATTCCAGATTCCTCTATGCCAAGATCCTCCAAGAACATTTCCCTGTCTTCCGGATCTAATTTGGCTATCTCCAACTCAGACTTTATGCATAATTCTATGAAGGGAGTATTGGTGTTCTTAGAATACTCCAAGAGTGACTCTTTGGATGAATAATCTTTAGCTCTAAACTGATCCTCGTCCAAGTTAACCACCAAAATCATTGGCTTTTCAGATAGGAAGCTAAATGTTTTCAAATGGTCTTTCTCTTCATCGTTAAGATTTAAACTGTGTATAAGAAGGCCATTTTCTAAACCTTCTTTGCATTTTTTCAACACTTCTAATTCTGCCAAGTTTTCCTTTGTAACCTTTTTTGATGTTTGTATTCTCTCTATTCTGTTGTCTATTACTCCCAAATCAGCAAAGAGCAGTTCCATATTTATTGTCTCTATATCTCTCATGGGATCAATGCTGCCCTCTACATGAATAACATCATCAGATTCAAAAGCCCTTACAATATGTATTAGTGCATCTGTTTTTCTAACATTATCAAGAAATTGATTACCTACTCCTTTTCCAGTGCTGGATCCGCTGACTAAACCAGGAACATCTACCACTTCAATTGTTGCATATGTGGTTTTTTTAGGCTCATACATTTTACTCAAAAAGTCAATTCTTTCGTCAGGTATCTTTGCTATTCCCAAATTTGCCTCAACTTTACCTGTGGAAAAGCCTGCAACCTCCTCATCTGCACCTGTTAAAAGATTAAACAAACTTGTTTTACCTACAGAAGGTAATCCTACTAATCCTATTTTCATATTTCACGCAGGTTCTATTGCTTCAATAATCTAGCCCTGCTTTTCAACTCCTTTTCTCAGTAATAAAATCTTCCTAATAATATAATTGTATTTTATCACATATTATTATTTTTGTGCATCATCTTAATAACTTCATAATATTCACTTTAATAGTATTTATTCTTCTTTGAGGATTCATGTAATTTGCTTGTTAACAATAATCTTATTTGCTAACATAAATCTAGTAGCAAAGAATGAAAGGAGAGTTTTCATGGATATACTTTATAAAGACCCAAATATTTGGGCAGGATTGAACAAGCCAGATATAACAATCGAAGAAGCTGATGCAATTATATTCGGTATTCCATACGATAGAGGGGTAAGCTTCAGGGCAGGAGCTTCAAAAGCCCCTGATGAGTTAAGAAAGATTACATATACCATTGATCCTACTACAGAAAGATTTGAAAGTTTTGAAGAAATGAAAATATTGGATTTAGGCAATTTTCATGGTGACAGCATTCCAGAAATAGCAGAAAAAATAGAAGAAAGCATTAGAAAATGCATCAATTCAAATAAGCTTTTTACAATGATAGGCGGAGATCACTCAACCACGATACCTGTCCTTCAATGTATAGATAAACATATTGATGGGACTCTAGGCATAATTCATCTGGATTCCCATTTTGATCTTTGTGATGAAATGGGGGGAGATATATACTCTCACGGTTGTACCCAACGAAGAGCTACAGAACTTAGCCATACAAATGGATTGGATTCCATATATTTTGTTGGACTAAGGTCTATTGAGCTTCAAGAACACAAATTTATAAAGGACAAAGATCTAAATCTGCTCTCAGCAATGGAAATCAGCGAATTAGGTATAAAGGAAACGTGCTCAAGAATACTGAGCAAAATGTCAGAATTTGACCATATTTATATAACTGTTGATATTGATTGTCTTGATCCGGCTTATGCACCAGGTACAGGAACCCCTCAATTTGGAGGTCTTACCTCCAGAGAACTGCTGACAATGCTTTATGAGTTTTTTAAGCTTCCCATAATAGGCATGGATATAGTTGAGGTTGCACCATCTTTAGATCCTTCATCAATAGCATTATTTGCTGCAAGAAAGATAGTCACAGAATGCTGGGGACATTATATGAGGAAAACAAAAGGCTTTGGGTTTTAACCCCAAGCCTTTTAATATATCATCTTTCAGTTATCGTTACTCTTACTATATCACCTGGCTGCTTTCCGATTTTAGCTCTAATATCTTTCCTAATTCCTATAATATGGCAAGGAGTACCCATTTTGACAACACTACCTTCGTAAGATACCCCATCAAAGGTAGTTGTTACAGGAACACGACCTTTCCCAAATTCAGCTTTGACATCAAAGGGTATCTCAACATATGCTCCATCTATATCAGGAACCTTTTTAATCTCGGCATCAAATTCATATACCTTAGCCATAAGCTTACCTCTCTCACCTTATTATTTATATAGCTTTACTAGCTCTACAGACAATTGAGCAGCAATCTTTGCATTATTATACACTAATGCAATATTCGATTCCAAACTGTCTCCTCCTGTTAGTTCCTTTACTCTAGCCAAAAGAAATGGAGTGGTCTCCTTTCCCCTTATGCCTTTTGCTTCTGCTTCAATAACTGCGTCATTTATGGCTTTTGTTATTACATCATAATTCATTTCATATTCCTCGGGTATAGGGTTTGCCACAACAACACCACCATTAAGCCCTAAATCCCATTTAGCTTTAAGAGTTGCTGCAAGTTCCTCAGCCCTGTCAACTCTATAGTCCACTTTATGACCGCTCTTCCTTGTATAAAAAGCAGGAAATTCATCTGTACCATAGCCTACTACCGGCACTCCATTAGTCTCTAAATATTCAAGGGTCAATCCAATGTCCAGTATTGATTTGGCACCTGCACAAACAACGGCCACATTTGTTTGAGCTAATTCCTGTAAATCTGCTGATATATCAAAGGTTTCCTGGGCTCCTCTATGTACTCCTCCTATTCCGCCGGTTGCAAAAACCTTAATGCCTGCCAAGGCAGCGATGATCATAGTAGAAGCTACAGTAGTGGCCCCATCCAATTTCTTGGACACTATAAATGGAATATCTCTTCGTGAAGTTTTCACAACATCGCGTGCTTTACCTAAATATTCAATTTCATTCTCAGACAATCCTAC
This sequence comes from Lutispora sp., assembly GCF_041687175.1. NCBI lineage: Bacteria > Bacillati > Bacillota > Clostridia > Lutisporales > Lutisporaceae > Lutispora > Lutispora sp. The sequence continues at coordinate 1,168 of NZ_JAWLCK010000074.1, read as the reverse complement.
CTTAAGCCTACCTTCAAGAATTGCTATTGTAGCAGGTACGGCACCATTTTCTCTAACAATTTTTTCAACATTAAGTGCAGTTTCAACATTTTTTGGATAAGGCATTCCATGAGATATAATAGTGGATTCTAATGCAACAACAGGTTTGCCTTTCTTTAGTGCTTCTGAAACATCGGGTTTTATATCTAGATATCTTTCTAACATAATTCAATCTCCTTCATCTTTGATTTAATGCTTTCTATAGACATATAAGGGTTAATTGTGTTCTCATGGGAAATAGCAATCAATGAAGCAGCTATAGCCATTTTTGCCATCTCCTCTATTCCTAATTCATAAAAGTGACCGTATGCAAGAGCCGCCATGAAGGCATCTCCTGCCCCAGTAGCATTTACAACTTTCACTCTAGGTGGTCTTATGTGATTAATGTTATGACCATCATTATAAAATACCCCATTATCACCCAGACTGATAAATACTCTTTTGACTCCTTTCTGCAAGAAGTACTCAGAAGCTATCTTCAAGTCATCTTCATTATTTATCGCTATACCTGTTAAAAGTTCTGCTTCAATCTTGTTGGGCTTAATAGTATGGAAATATCCAATTAAGTCCTTTACCTTTCTTGCCTTAGCAGTTGATACCGTATCAAGAAAAAAGTCAATGTTATTATTGTTCATTAAGATATATTCCATTGCCTCTCTTGGAATATTAGTATCAATTATACATAGTTTAGAATTCTCTATAACCTTCTTTTTTTGCTTTATGAAATCCACTGTCAATTTTTCATAAATATCCATATAAGATATAGCGGCAACCATATCCCCAGATTCATCCAACATAGAGAGGTATATTGATGTTGCTTCATCTTTCAGCACAATAGAATCCTCCATATCAAGCCCAATGACCTTAGCTTCTTCAAGAATTTTCAATCCATAAGGATCCGTCCCAACAACACTTATCAGCTTTGTATTAACCCCAAGCTTCACCAGGTTTTCTGCAATATTTCTTCCTACACCTCCTAAGGAAACTTTAATCTGTCCTGGATTGGAATCATGAAATACCAATTTGTCATGAGGAAAACCTTGTATATCAATATTTGCTCCACCAATAACAGCAATATATGAGTTTTTCATTTTTTTGCTCCTTATAAAAATTTTTCTACTCACATTTT
>NZ_JAWLCK010000073.1:0-14658 GCF_041687175.1 Lutispora sp. | reverse complement strand
ATAAACCATTTTAAAACCAGTTAAACATAGAATTTTCAACAGAAACGTATTTTGTGGAATTTACTTTTTCAAACTGGAACTTACCTTTTCAATTCACCTCTATACTTACAATAATTGCAATCTCACTTTGACTTCCTTGTATAGTAATCATTGATTGCATTCTTCAGTGCCTGAGCTCCGAGATTTGAGCAATGCATCTTATGCAGCGGAAGTCCTCCAAGACCTTCGGCAATATCCTCATCAGTAAGCTTTGAAGCCTCATCCAAGGTCTTCCCTTTTATAAGCTCCGTCGTCATACTGCTTGTCGCTATTGCAGCCGCACATCCGTATACAAGAAAGCTAATATCATCTATAACATCGTCCTTTACCTTTATGTATAAAGTCAATGCGTCTCCACAACCAGGATCTCCGCATACTCCTACTCCATCAGCATTTTTCATACTCCCCACATTCTTTGGATGCAGGAAGTGTTCCATGAATGTTTTGCTGAATGCCTCATCGCACATAAAACTCACTTCTTTCTATTACGGCTTTCGTATTCTCTCCAGCTTTAATATTCAATCTTCCATTTCCGGCTTATGCCCATTTGGAAATCTATTTAAATTTTAGTTCTTATATGCTTTCATGTCAACCTATTAATATTAGCTTCAACCTCTTCCTCTATGATAATTGTTATATATTATTATCCCCTCCGTGTCTGCGGCAATTACGCCTGCAGAACTTCTTCTTATCATTTCTGGAGCAGGTTATTTTTTCCGATCCGCAATCAGGGCAAATAAACTCACCCTTCAAGACTCTTTCAAAATTCTCATAGCTCTCATTCCACTGTTTGCCGCAGTCAAGGCACATTACAGGACATATATTTCTTGTATAATTGCCCCCTTCGATTCTGATAGCTTTTCCGTTTACAAGACTATCTGCAATTTTCTCTCTTGCAGTAATGAGGATACGCTGGAAGGTCTGCCGTGACACTTCCATTTTGTCGGCACAATCCTCCTGCTCCATGCCTTCAAGATCTTTAAGGCGTATCGCTTCAAGCTCTTCTATACGGAGTATGTTCTCCTGAAGTGTATCAGAATCAATATCTGAAGGTGCAAAGTATTGTATGTTGGGTATGAATTCGACTTTTCTCCATTTTACAGGTCTTGCCATGCTTTTCATTCCCCTTTCTGAGCTGGTATAAAAATCTTGTAATTGTTCCGATGCCTTAGTGCATTGCAGGAGCCAAACCCTATTATTATTTGCATATTTTAATAATGAAGTATTTTTTTATATATAAATACATATTATCATATTTTATCATTATAAGCAGCAGATATATTCAGAAAGGGAAAGGCAGGAGCTGCCTCCCGCCTTATCTGCAGATACCTGAGATCATCATTTATCGGAGCCCTCGTTGATCTCTTTCAAACGTTTGTCAACCTCATGCAACCGGTTTTTCAAAATCTCTGCCTCTCTAGTAAGATATTGCTTTTCATCCACCGGAGGCATAAAGGCGCCGCCATAGACATCCGCCGATGTCTCTGCTATAGGTGTATATGCAAAATAAGCTCTTCGTCTATAGCCTCTGCCTCTACCAAAACCCATTCCATATCCTGCATATACCCCACTGCAAAGTCCTGCTCCCCTGCCTGTTAGTGTACCCATTCCTAATGGACCAGTTCCGTCTCTTCCCGGCATAATCGTCACCTCCTTTCTATACTATCATGGCTCTCTGCATTTGCTGCAATATCCATAAATCTTCATTGGCTTATCAGCCACCTTAAAATCAGCCTCTTCTGCTATAATAGTTTTGAACTCCGAGGCAATATCGTCGCTGATTTCTTGTACCTGGCCGCACTTCAAGCAAATTAAATGATGGTGATTCAACTTATCAAACACATTCAATTCGTACTTTGCAGGTGATTTTTCCATGGTTATTCTTGATATCAAACCAATTTTATTAAATAACTCCATAGTTCGGTAAACAGTTGCTAATCCTATACACTTTTTCCCCTTAGAGGCAACAAGATTATAGATCACCTCTATTTCAAGGTGATGTCCTCTGTTCTCCCATAGAATTTTAACAATCTCTTTTCTTTGAGGTGTTAACTTCAGATTATTCTCTTTAAGTATCTCAAAGACCTGGTCAATCAAAAGCCATCAATCCCTTCATTGCTGAATTCATTATCTGTGTGGTAATAAGAATATCCTTGCTTTTCTTACTTTCAGCTCTATTTGACATCATCTATATATATTATTGGCGTATGCCCATAATTAATTTTAATACTATTTCGGGCATATGTCAATAACTCTTTGCATGCTTCTGGACAATTTTAACATTTTCCCGGCCTTCAGCATGACAACTATTATAAAAGCAAAATAGAGGCAAGTACTGACTTACCTCTATTTATTAAGTTCTTTTCTTTGCTATCTCTTATGCTTAATATGATCCATATGCTCCTGCACCAGTCTCAGAGTCTCACCGAACCTCTGGAAGTGAACCACTTCCCTCTCCCTTAAGAAGCTCAGCGTCTCTATTACTCCTCTGTCATCCGTCATATTGATTAGATTCTCGTATGTCGCTCTGGCTTTTTCTTCTGCTGCCAGGTCTTCATGAAGAGATGTTATAGGGTCTTCAAAGGACTGTATATATGCGGCAGTCCACGGAACTCCCGCTGCATCATGGGGATAAAGTGCCCTGCCGTGCTGTGCATAGTGGGGTCCTATCCCCGCTTCTTTCAGTTCTTCCGGAGAAGCTCTGTCTACTATTTTGTATATAAGAGTACCGACAATTTCCCAGTGAGCCAGTTCTTCGGTTCCAATGTCCGTCAATACTGCCTTTGCTATGTTGTCTAAATGTATATATGCATATTTTCGCAGTCAACTTAATGCTTTCATCAATTATTATTTTTAGGGTTAATACCAAGACTCTTTCACCATTGCATATTTAGCTCCTCATACATAGGTACATCACCGGGTATTTCATTATGAATCATTATTTCCTTTGATTTACTATTATAATCCACTTGCCAACCTAACGATTCTACTATAAATCTTACAGGTATATAGGCTTTGTTATTTATCAAAGTAGCCGGTACATCCAAAATATATTCTTCATTATCAACAAAAACACTTTTACTACCCACTGTTAATTCAATCAACGTACCCTCTTTTATCAGTGTAATCCTCTGGGAAGCAGCATCCCATATGATTTTCGCACCCATTGTTTCGCCAATTGCTCTCAAGGGTGCCAAAGTTTTCCCATTTATATTAACAGGCTTGTCTATAAAATCATAAGGTATCTCGTCAACCTTTATAGATATAACTGATGGAATTTTTTTAAACTCATCCAACAAGTACTGAAAATCCTTCTCTCCCTCCGGATTACCAATTACAGGGCAACCTGCCATAAAAGAGAAAAGTGTTTGCTTTAACTTGAAGCTTTTAATAAAGTCTTCATACATCTCTTTTGACGCAACTTTACCGCTTATTTCGTAATAAGTCTCTTTTTCTCTTGATGTCTCTGAGTCGTTTTGAGAATCATATTCAATTGTTGTATGTTCAGAAGCATTGCAGATATCTGACAATGTCTTGCCGTTAAACTTGTAGAAAACTTCTTCGTGTGAATACATATACATATTTTGATTACTGTTACTTATTTTTAAATAATCTATACCATCTTTAGTATATATTTCGTACCAACAATTATTGTTGACACTTGTGTCATCGATTACTTTCCTATAGTGATTATAATATTCCTCTGAATAAATACTAACACTTGCTGCTGTTTTAATTTCAAATTCAACACCATCTTCGGGGTATGTGCTATTATAGAAGGCACTAATGAACGCAGGACTATTTCCTTTTTCATAGTTAAGCAAACCAGCAGTATAACTTATAGCAAGGTCTTCACTATCCTCAGCACTTCCTTTTATTGGTCCGCATTCCTTCGCGTATAGCCTCAATAACCCAAGATAGTCCCTTCCTTGCTCTATCATACTATATATCTCCCGCATTTCAGTATCGCTTCTTGTATATGACATTGGCGAAGCAGAAGTAGTCAACAATGAAAATAATGCACAAACTATTGTTGTGATTAGTATAATTATAGATCGACTTATATTCTTATTCATTATAAAAACCCCCTTATATTATATAGATATAACCTTCACTTGACATTTCTAACACCTTTTATTTTGTTTTAATCAACTGTGTATCAGGAAGCACTTTCCCTGTATAGTCAGAAAGTACTTCTGTGTTTTTCAATTCAGAATCAGAATTCAGCTTTATTGAATCAATTCTAGTAGTAGCCTTTTTCTCTTTTTTATCAGTTTGTATCATTTCCTTCTCTGCTACTTTCATACTTATAGCTTTTGGGGTTTTCCTTGTTGAAATTACTAAAAATACAGCCACTATAAAAGATGTAACTAACCCAACTATACCTCCCCAAAACATCAGAAACCCATTAGTAACCATAAGCCCCCTCCTCTACTTAATCCAGTTCTTGTCTCTCAACTCATCCATAAGCCCCTCAAGCACCTGCATCTCAGTATCATCAACACCTCTTGCCCTAGCATCCTTATAAAACTTCTGTGCAAGCTCATAGTTCTGTTTTGTTCTGGTATAATCTCTCGAAGCATTATCTTTCCTGCTTTCCATATCTGCATATAAGAAGGCCAGCTGCATGTATGCCTTGTAATCATCAGGGAAGCTCTCTTTCATATCAATAAGGGCTTCCTCGCTTTTACTCAATTCATCCATTTGCTGATAAAGAATTGCAATATTCCTTATAATATACGAGCGTTTATATCCAAGTGACAGCAGCTTCTCAAAGCATTCTACTCCACGCTTCAGATATTCTTCTCTTTTGTCGCCTTCAAGAAGCATACCCTTTCGTGTATATGCATCCCCAAGCAGTTCAATAACTGTAAGGTTGTCCTTTTCCTTAAGCTCATTCTGTGAGCGTTCCAAAACCTGTATCTGAGAGTCAACATCTCCAACCGATTTATACGCATCTGCCAAGGAGAGAAATGCCCTGCGTTTTACATCCTCATCCTTTGTTAATTCAATAGCTTTTGTGAAAGAATCTGCTGCTACTTTGTATATATTGCTTTTTAAAGCAATTTCGCCACTTACATATGCTATGGAGTCATCAATCAAGCCTCTTGCAATTGCCTCTTCCAGAGCTTGTTGGGCATCTGGTATTAAACCGCCTTTTGCCAAACTCGCTGACAGATCCCTATAATAGATAGGGTTGGATGGCGTCTTTAATAATGCGTTCTTCATATATAATGCCGCTTTTTCATATTCCTCTTTTTCATAATAACAGGTACCGATTATATAATCCAAATCTGCCATTGTGCTGTTAAAACCATCATACGAAAGGTCTGATTTTATTACCAGTAGTTTTCCATTTAGGTAGTTTATACAACCATCGTAGTCTCTTTGATTGAAAAAGACCAGCGCCTCCTCCTTATATGCTTCGGGCCTGTCAGGAAGCTTTTCTGCTGCCTTGGCAAAGGCTTCTGCCGCCTCCTTATAACTTGCGGAGTCACGGTATTCCATACCCTCTGCTACGATCCTTTCGTATTCCTCAACCTTCTCTACTCCCAACTGCTTCCAGCCCTGTATCGTAATCGTGCTAAATACCATCACAGCGATTATGAAAGCTCCTATTGTAACATCCTTTTTAAGCACTTTCCGCTTATATTCCGTATCAAACTTATTAATGTTTTGTATATCCTTTAGGAGCTTGTCCACTGATTGGTATCTTTGAGCCGGATCCTGTCTTGTACATTTGGTGATTATAAATTCAATTCCCCGAGAAAGCTTCGGATTTATTTCTCTTACTGGCTTAATCTCATAAGGCGGTTCATTAGGACTTTTACCCGTGAGCATGTGGTACAAAGTGACTCCCAGGCTGTAAATGTCTGTACGGGCATCGGTCTGGGAAGTTCCATACTGCTCCGGAGCAGCATAGCCTCTGGTGCCTATATAGGTGGTATCTGCTGTTGATGCCTGCTTGTATTCCCGGGCAATACCAAAGTCTATTATTTTCACTTCACCCGCGGGAGTAATAATTAGGTTTGAGGGCTTCATATCCCTATATATTATAGGGTTGGGTTTCATTGAATGCAGGTACTTGAGAGCATCGCATATCTGATTTGCCCATTCAATCACCTGCTTCTCCGTAAAGCTCTTGTGTTTTTCCAGCTCCTTATCCAAGGGTATACCCTCTATATAATCCATAATTATGTATATGTAGTTTTCATCTTCGATGATATCAAATATCCTTGGAAGCAACGGATGCGCAAGCTTTTTAAGCATGTTGGGCTCAGCAAGAAGATCTACCCGGTCCCCGAGCTTTTTGTTTACCTCCTTGATTGCCCATAGATTCCCAAGCTTAATGTTCTGGGCAAGATATACCGTACCCATACCACCGCTGCCAAGGGTTTTAAGGATTTCATATTTTGAATCGAAAATTTGGCCTTTGTTTAGCATGATTGACCACCTGCTTCCAAACTTAATTAATTAAGCAACAAATGTAAAACGTTTGGGCTAACTTTCAGACAGCTAACTTCTTCCAGAAATTAATCAGCTTTCGCTTGTCAGTGGGCTTAATATATTTAATAACATGTTGCTTATTTCTATAATCAAAGCTATCATTAATTAGCTTAGAACCTGTATTGGTAATAATTTCTATTCCTTGTATATTTGTAACTTGATAAATTGAAGTAACTACACAATCAAATTTAACTTCAAAGTATTCTTCACTAAAAGGCTTTTCAAAATTCGGAGGTTCATCCCCTGAGTAATCGCTATCGAAGTATATAAATATATCTGATTCTTTACCCTTAGGAACTATTTCATGAAAATTGTAGTATCCATTCTTATAGCTATGTTCTTCAATTTTACCCCCATACGTCTTAATTACCAAATTATTGATTTCAATATTTGCAATAGGCTTTTCTGAAATATTCTTAATTTTAAGCCACATAATACATGAGTGTACTTTTTCCACTTTTCTCCCATTTGCATAAGTATCAAAATAGTAGTAATTATAGCCATCTGGTAAGGTTTCACTTGATGAGAACCATTTATCACAATTATCCGAATCTACTTCGATACCTTCTTCTGCTATATCAATTTCAATGAAAGCTGCTTCTCGTTGTTCTTCTAATTTTTGAAGACGACCGTTTTGAGAAATTGCCACTATACTCACAATAACCGTTCCGACATACCCCAACATTGCACCTGCATATTGGAACCAATCGCTTAGATTGAGTCTTTCATTTATTAAAAGTAAATCAGATATTCCAAAAGTTAGACTTGACAACAGTGGGAATAATATTAGTGTTGAAACTATTAATTTAAGTCGTATATTTGAACTATGCATTTTGACCACCTATCTTCCACATTAAAGATTATGAGTATGAAAATGTAATGAAACGGCTATTGTCACATACCTGACCTTAGCTAATCTTTCGGTACGCTTTTCTCACTAATTTGAGGATTAAACAATTCAATAGGGGAAACAATTTCTATAGGCTCGCTCCCATAATTTGTTACTATTGCCTTCTGACCTGTTGTTATATTTTGATTATTATTAATATAGGGATGTGGATTAAAATTTCCATCTGTCCCATAGACTTGGCAGTGGAAATCTTTCCCTCTACTTTCTTCAAAACGAAGTATCTCTTCTGAGCTATTTGTGAATTCAATACTTTCATTAGGTTGTACGATAACATGTTTCAATGCACTTCCTTCAACAAATTTAAGATTTAATACTGTCATATCACCCAAAAGCTCTAAATAATCTTTTTCTGTATTTGTTAATACTGCACGTTCCCCTTTATCTAAAACTAATACGCTGTTGTACTCTGGCCATTTTACCCCAAACTCAAGGACTTTTCCATCACTTTTATAACTAATATACTCAGGGCTTCCACTTATTTCTAGATAAATGTGCGAATCTGAATTATTAGTAATTTCTATGCTTTTTCCTGACGCTACTACTATTCTATTTTCTAAAGTACTATCATTGCTTGTTATACTTGGTTCATTCGACTCTGTTGTCATAGTTGGTATGCTTGCTAAGTCAACAGTCTGTACTCCTTCATAGGTGCCACTTTCAAGTGAGGCCTTAGGTGGCTGCGGTTTTAAATTGTCAAGCAGTTTCTTGATACTCTCATCTTTCGTATTCTCATATCCCTGCTCAAGTATCCTTATTGCTTCATCGTTCTTCCCTTCCAGAATATATACATTTGCCAATTCTATGTACGGTTCAGGCCTTGCAGGGTCTATACCAATTGCATCCTTCAGCACCTCTTCTGCCTTTTCCAGCTTATCTGTTGCCACATATGCCTTAGCAAGGCCGACTCTTGCATCTATATTTTTCTCATCTATTTTTATTGCTTTTTCGAAAGCCAGAATAGCTTCTTCATACTTACCTTCCGCCAGGTACTTTTCCCCCAGCTTCAATTGTTTGGAGAGGTCTCCTCCAGATAGTGATACTGCCAGAATACTAGCGCAAATTATAAGAATTAGTACAACAACAATACCAATTATTATTTTGTTTTTAGACATATTTACTCCCCCTCGTTATCAAATAGTTTCAATAATACATTAAGCTTTGAATCCTCATCCTGCTTTTCCAACTGTTTTTTAACTCCATCCATTAGGGTTTTCTTGATTGAATCAGGCAAGGCCGTCATTTTATCTTGCTGCCCCTTACCATCTCCATTAATAGCCTTGCCGGCTTTCTTTATAAGTGAATCAACTTTTTCCTTTTGCAATATTCCATTCAGCTTATCCAGCTTGATGTTGTTCTTTGCGTAGTCTGCAAGGTTCCTCACTATTTCTTCCTTTAGTGAAACACTAAGTTCACTTATTTGGGAAAGGGCTACTTCTCTTATCAAACTTTCTGCAATTCCTTTAATATCATCAACTGGCACTTTGGAAACCAGTGCTTCCAGCTCCTCCGGTATGATTACACCCAGAACGTTTACCAAATCTTTTAATGTGTTGATTGAAAGAGCAGCTTTTATGCTTATCCTTTTTTCATCCACTTCTACACTCTTTAGTATTATTTGATCCGGATATTTGTTATTAAGCACTATACTTCGTTTTTCCAAGTCTATAAAATACAAGCCCTTTTCAACTTCTTTAAGATTTTTCAATACTGCTTCCGGTGATATATCAAATCTTCCGATTTTTATACTTTCAACAAAAAGGCTTACTCTATTATTCTCAATAGACGGCGCTATTCTTAATATGTATTGTGCTGGAATAAGCTTATACAGATAGCTATCAATGCTTATCCTGATTTTGTCTCCAACAATCTCTGCCTTATATCCTCTGATCTTCAGCGGGTTCTCATTTTTTTCATACTCCTTGACAAGCAGTGCTGTGAGCTCATCAAGGTCACTTTCATCAATTTCTATCTCAACTTCTCTGTCCTTTTTATCAACTACCCTTTTAAAGGCTTTGTCAATCTTAATACTCTTCATTTCTTCAAGAGTTTTATATGTCTGCGGTTCTTGCTTTTCAAGCTTATCATCACCACCAAGCAGAGCAATGAAAATTAAAACTCCTGCAAGCAATAGTGCTAATAAAGAGATAGTAAGGAGTACCCCTTTTCCTCTCATAATACTCACGTCCTCTGTTCATTCATTGCATGTATAGCAATTATACTTAAATTATCTTCAGACCCATATGACAGAGCTAATTGCACAATGTTCCTGCATAACTGCTCAGCTGCCTCATTTGACATTATTCCGCACTTATGAAATAGTTTCCTCAGCTCATCTTCAGCAACAAAGTTGTATATGCCATCAGAACAGATGATATAAATATCCCCTTCTCTAACCTCACCCTGTACAGTATATGGATCAATATTACTGTCCGGGCCTATCGCCATAGTAAGCACATTTTTCCTCTCCCTAAGTGAATGCACCTTTGATATGGTATCGATTGTACCATCTCTTACCATAAAAATCTTTGTGTCACCCACATTTCCAAGGATAAACCTCTCTTCAGCAAATACGAGTACTGATATTGTCGTCCCCATACTGAAATGATTCTTCTTTGAAGATTCAAACATATACTCATTTATCTGCTTCATCTTAATCTTTAAAAGCTCCTGAAGATATAAGGAATCTGTTACATCACATTCCTCAAGCTCTTTTTTTAGTGCGTTCACTACAATTGAGGCGGCCTGCCTGCCATAATCCAATCCGCCTATCCCGTCTCCCACTGCGAAAGCTTTAAGTATATGAGTATCAAGTACCAAGGTACTGTCCTGGTTTTCTTCTCTAACTCCTTTATCCGTATATGCTCCATATATCAGCTTCATATAAACCCTTCCTTCAAGTACTGTAATTCTATACTATAATAAAGTCGATCTCAGTCTTTGCAAGCTTCAGCCTGCAGCTACCTTTCAGCTCTATGGTTCCTTCGACTTTTTCATCCTCAATATATGTACCGTTCTTGCTATTGTTATCCACCAGATAGAATTTATCACTTCTTGTAAATAACATTGCATGATGTTTTCCAAGAAAGTTGTCCCCGTTAATTACCAGGTCGCAAATCTCAGGATCCCTTCCTATATTCACTAGGTCTGAACACATTTCATACTCTGTCTTTTGGCCATTCTCCTCATATTTTAGTATTGCTTTTGGAGCTACTTTGATTTTTTCAACTAATATTTCTGTTTTATCTACAACAGGCTTCCCTGCTTTTTTAACTGTTCTCAGGATTTCTGTCTTTTCAACCTGTGAAAGCTTAGGCACCTCTTGAATTTCCAACGGACCTGCATCCTCAGCAGCCGACGCATACTCGTCTTTAGTGGTACTTATACCAAGAGGGACTGTCTTTTCATATTCATTTCTATCCTCAAGACTATTTGTATCCGGTGCACTATCTAATTCATTACAGGCATCCTTATCTGAATTTTCTCGTCTGCTCTTCAGGATTCCGAATGAAATAATGGCAAGCAGCAAAAGTGCACCAATAATTGAAGCAATTAGTAAAATATTATCCATTGAATATATCCCCCTTATGATTTTTTCAGTGATTTTTTAAGTGCTATGATTCCTAAGGCCAGGCAAACCACGGTGAAAAGAAACATTACTCCCTCGTTTTCCATGAGATTTTGCAGGCTTCGGCTAAACATTTCCTCAATTTGCCTTTCCGGCAGTATAAATCTTGGATTTTCAACAGTTATCCTTAACGGAAGACTGTTAATGTCAAACAATATGCCATAAGCTGCCATTGACCATCTGCTGATGGCAAAATATGAAATTATCTTTGTGACACCTTCCAGTTTGAATAGTACACCCGAAAACAGAATTTGGGGAATCAGTAGAAGAGGAGCCAGCCCCATAGCCCTGTCGCTATTGGTTACCATGGCTGAAACCAGCAGACCCATAGAGGTTGCGGCCATAGCAGTAAGAAATGTGAAAAAGGTTACTTCAAGTAACATATTCCCTGTGAAACAAACATCCGGGAAGGTTATGAACAGGAATACTATACCTGTAAGCATAATGCTCTGTATAAGGCATAATGTTCCAAGTACAACCACTTTCGACATTATATACGGGAAGAGTCTCAAGTTTACCGATACTTCTCTTTTTAAGACCACTCTCTCCTTGCATACCTCCTGTATGGAGTTCAGAACACCAATCCAGACTGCAGAGCATGCAAGGGTGAACAAGACCTGCTTTGAGGACTCATAGATTTCAAAGGAATCCTTGGCTGATACCATACCAATAAGCATTCCGATAAAAGGAGCCTGTAGCAGCAGCATGAAAAATCTTTGCTTGTCAGCCCATGTTATTTTTGCATATCTTCGTACCATTATAGTAAATTGCTTTATTATACTTGCTTTTCTTGTCCTTTTTGCTTCGCTTGTCTCTACTTTTTTGTTCTCCAGGGATTTATGATACATGTAATAATTTGATAACATGAATTTTTTCTGCCATTCAGCAGGCTCAGAATTTATCATATTGAATATGTCGGCAAAATCCCTTACGCCAAAGAATTCCAGAGCTCCCTCAGGTGTTCCAAAATAACAAAGCTTACCGCCTCTTCCCATAAAAGCAATTTTGTCACATAATCCGAGGTTTGCCATGGCATGAGTCACTAGTATAATGGTCTTGCCGGTATTTGAAAGGTTCTTCAGCAAATACATGATGTTTCTTTCCATACCCGGGTCAAGTCCTGATGTAGGCTCATCAAGAAAAAACAGCTTGGGATCAGCCAAAAGCTCAACTGCAATACTAACCCTTTTCTTTTGGCCTCCGCTAAGGTTTTTTATGATCAGGTTTTCCCTGCCTTCAAGCTCAACACTTTTAATGACCTTCCTTACCTGCTCTTTTCTTTCTTCAGCAGTAGTATCCTCAGGCATTCTGAGCATCGCAGCATACTGGAGCATTTGTTCCACTGTTAGAGTATCGTATACTATATCCTGCTGTGGTACATAGCCCAGAACACTTTTATACGCTTCATAATTTGAATAAAAATCATCACCATTTACGAGGACTTGTCCGCCTGTTGCTTTTCTGAATCCGTTCAAGCAATCCATCAGGGTGGATTTTCCTGCTCCGCTGCCTCCGATAAGTGCAACAAGATCTCCTGGTTTCACGCTTATACTAACGCCATCAACAAGGACTTTTGTTCCTTTTTTAGATATAAATCCACCTTTTTCCTTTACTTCTTTTGTAACCTTTAAAGCATCTATGCCCAGACCTTTGGAAAATATGCTGTAGGAAAGCCTGTCCCCTTTAAAAATAATTTTTGTGTCTCCTATCAATATTACATCGTTGGCTTTCAAGCTTACCTTGTTATTTACAGGTTTCCCGTTAACATAGGTCCCATTTGTACTGTTCAGATCCTCTAGTACACAAGCACTATTTCTATAAGTTATTCTTGCATGGTTCTTTGAAACGCTGCTGTGAGTTAGGCAGATGCTGCTTGTTGCATCCCTGCCGATAGTCATAACATCATTATCCTTTAAAGGGTACTCCACCCACTTTTCTTCATCATACCTGCTAAGGATTGAATATATTAGCTGCACTCCTTCGTTGTGCGGATTACTAGTATCATCAACCCTTATTGAGTCTCCGTTCTCCAGCTCTGCGAACTGCTTTGCCGAGCCATTTACAATTATACCGTTTGTACTGTTCAAGTCTTTAACAAAGTATTTTCCATCCTTCTTTTCGAACACACCATGCTTTGCAGATACAATAGGAGAGACAATAATTATGTCATTTTCCCTTGACCTTCCAAATGTAATATGTTCCTTATCAAACTCCTCCAGCCCTACAGTGCTTACAAGCTCATTTTTAACGTATACCGCCAGTACATGTTTGTTTTTATCTGTGATTATTTCCTCAACCATAAGATATTTCACCCCCATAATTACTATTTATAAAACTACTTTTAATTCAATATCCGCAATTAAAATTCTATCCCCGTCTTTCAGTTCATACTCTTTGCCTTTTTTTCTATCTTGTTCTGAAATTATCTGGCCATTTATACTTGTTCCGTTCATACTTCCCAAATCAGTTATATAAAGCTTATCCGCTCGCCATAATAACTGGGCATGCTGCTTGGACACTACCGGCATATCTTTGTCCAATTCTTGCTCTAGCAGATTTATTTCTGTATTATATCTGCCGATTGTTGTACTTGAGTTTGATGATATCTGATATTTTATCCCAATGTTAGCCCCAATCATAACCTGCAGATAAGGAGGTATACCCTCATCAGAGACTTCCGGTGATTTGTAAAGCGGACTGGTTTCTATCAGTTCCTCTGCTTCACTTCCATTAATAATGAAGTCAAGTTCTATAAAGAAATGAATAAATAATATGAACAGTTTTTTTAGCAGATACCTTGCAAGAAGCTTTACCTCATTACCACTTGGATATTCCTGTACCGGATATTTGTATTCAATATCCCAAAATCTTTGATATATTTCCCTTTTGAAGCCCTGCTCCTCCAGCTCTGCTTTGTGCTTAATGTATGCATTTTCAAATATTTCCTGCATTCTGTTTGAGCTTGATTTATATCTTGCATTGATCTTAACCGAATCATCCAATACCTTCATCTCACAATAAAATTTCTTATTCGAGAATTCAAACAGTATTGAAGAGCTTTCCTCTACCTGTTCCATTTTTATTGCAAACCTGGATGAGAAATTCTTAAATTCTGAAATAGAAAAATATAAGTCATAAATTGTATTTAGAAGCTCTGATTTTCTTTCAGAAATATCATCATTTTCAACTTCATCCGGATTAATACCATTGTTGACATAATCAACAAGCAGCTTTGATATTACTTCCGACCTGGTCAGCCCTGACTTTACACAGTACCGGTCAAGTGAGTCCATAAGTTTTTCGTTAAGGCTTATTGAATACACTCTTTTCATTTAATTGTGACCTCCTTTCCTTAGTCTGTATATAAAACAACACCTGTATGTGAAATTTGCATTACGTACTATATTAATTAGAATAATGCAATTTATATAATATGTCAATATATCCCTTAGAATATTCTTCAATTTTCGCTAAATTTATCAACTTTAATAAAAAGAAGGAGTCCAGTTAGGACAACCTTCTTTAATTTCTTCTTCTATAATATGCATTTTCTTATTCTTAAGTCCTTCAACTATCT
>NZ_JAWLCK010000072.1:0-14757 GCF_041687175.1 Lutispora sp. | reverse complement strand
AGGCAGACATTAGGTGAATTGGAGGAAAAAATCAATGAAAGTACTCTTCAAATGAGAATCAACCTGCCTGAAAGCAAGGTAGTCTGCGAATTAGATGGCAGAAGAACCTATAGAATCTTCGATAATATAATAGGCAATATTTTAAAGTACTCAATGCCTAACTCCAGGGTATATATTGATGGAGAAGACAATGATGAAGAAATTAGCTTCATATTTAAAAATATATCCGCATATGAAATGAACTTTGACCCCTCTGAAATAATAGAGCGTTTCACAAGAGGAGATAAGTCCAGAAATACTGAGGGCTCCGGTTTAGGCCTGGCCATTGCAAAAAGCCTGGTTGAACTACAAAAAGGCAAACTGGACATAAGCATTGACGGTGATTTATTTAAATTGATTGTAACTTTTCCGAAAATAGATGGGTAGTAAAAATAAGCAACGGGGACGGTTCTTTTTGCTTCTACTCGGAAGCAAAAAGAACCGTCCCCGTTGCTTCTAATTATTTTAACTCTGCTTCAATATATGAATACCTTTTTTATCAAGCTCATCTATTTTCTCCAATACTATTTCCAGTTTTTCTAACACATTTTTCGAGAATTCTACAGCCTCAGCATAATATTCCTTAGCCTTTTCACTGTCATTTTCTTTAACAGCCTCGATAACCATTTGTCCGTATCCATGCAACTCACTGTGAACGCTGTCTATGGCCTCCCAGTCTTGTTTTACTTCAGGATGATCCATTTTTATTGAATGATAGAAATGGCCAAAGGCACATTTCTCTCCATTAACCTGTAGAGGATACACCTTCATTTCATCTACAATTTGCTTCAGCGCATTCATCCAATTTTTATGTGCATCCCTTGCTTGATTTATATTCCTTAATAATTCCTCATTATCTATGGCATTAATACTTCCATGAAGAGCATTGAGCATATCCTTTACAACATCTGACAATTCATCATCTATCTGTGAGATTTGCTTAGCAAATTCTGCACTTCTGGCTGAATCATCGGCAATGGTTCTGGTCATTAAACTCAATTTCTCCGCATCTGCGCTGGAGGTCTCCATGGCTTGGCTTATCTCATTTGTTGCAATCTTTATCCCTTCCATAGATTTGTTTATGGCCATTACATTATCAATAGTAGATCCTAACATCTCTACATTCTTTCCTATAGTTTCCGTAACTTCACCTAGTTTTTCGCTCATTTCCACAGTGGATTTCAGTGTATTATCCATGCTGCTCTTACCATCCTGGGCAGCCTTATGAATATTCATTACAAAGGAATTCATCCCTTCAAGGCTCTTTTTGGTGTCATCTGCTAATTTTCTGATTTCTTGGGCAACAACAGCAAAGCCTCTACCATGTTCTCCAGCTCTGGCAGCTTCTATAGAGGCATTTAGGGCTAAAAGATTGGTCTGGTCTGCAATGGCCTTTACACTGTTTACTATATAATTTATATTATTGGCCATCTCAACTAACTGCTGAATCTGATTGCTCATTATATTGGCATCGTTTACCACATTGTCCTTAAGCTGGTTTATTTCCGATAGTTGAGATAGAGATGTATTATTCCTGGACATCAGTATCTGAGAGGCTTCTGCCAAGTTATCCAATGTGGCTGATGTCTCATTTACCGTCTCATTTACCTCACTCATGCTGGCTGTCGTTTGCTCAACTATTGCCAGATTTGATTCGCTTAACAGAGCCATTTCTTTGGCAAAATCCATAAGATTATAGGATATATGAGACATGTTTACATCAAAGCTGCTGAGAGATGCTGCAATGGACAATATTTTCTTTGCAGCCTCACTCATTTTCCTTTCATTATCAAATAATTTTTCAAAGGAATTCAACATTCGGCTATGTATATGATATTCTGCTTTTGGTCTTTCTTCCCGCTTCCCTTCCATTCTTTTTTCAACATAACCTAGTATGCATAAAGCTTCATCACAAGGTTTTTTTATATTCTTAAACATTGAATACCTCCAGTCCTATGAATATTTTGATTCATTTATACAAAGAATACCATATTTCTACATGTTTCCTCAAGAATAATTATTTATAAATAAAAATAGGCAGTTATTTACTTCCAGCAAAAAGCAATGGGGGTGGTTCTTTTCGGAAGCGAATAGAACCACCCCCATTGCTTCTCGTTGCTTCTATATGACAACTACATCTTTACAGCCATTTTTTATTGCTATATCCTTTAGCTTCTCCATCATTTCATCTGTCGGCACGCTGCTTTTGATTATGTCTGTACGAACCCCTATAGGTCTGTATTTTATCAGTTTGTATTTTATATTGGGATTCAACTCTGCCAATCTTTTGCTTAGCTTATCCACATTTCTTTCATTGATCAAAACACCCGGGACTATTACTGTCCTGATCTCATAGAGCTTATTGATGGATGCAAGATACTCCATATTCTTAAAAACCATTTCATTATCCTGACCCGTTAGCATCTTATGTTCTTCCTTGTC
The DNA here is from genome assembly GCF_041687175.1 of Lutispora sp. NCBI lineage: Bacteria > Bacillati > Bacillota > Clostridia > Lutisporales > Lutisporaceae > Lutispora > Lutispora sp. The sequence continues at coordinate 12,276 of NZ_JAWLCK010000072.1, read as the reverse complement.
GAAGGATTTAACATCCAGCATAACCATGTCTATGGCTTCTATTAACCTATGGTCTCCATAAAAGGGGATAGATCCGTTGCTGTCGATAAAGGCTGTAAGTCCAAGTTTCTTAACAGCTTCGCAAAGCTCTATTACAAACTCCTTTTGCAGCATGCATTCTCCGCCGGATAGGGTAATGCCCGATATAAAGGGTCTTGTTTTTTCTATGGCTTTTATTACATCTTCGACAGTCATAAAGGTTGTTTTTGGAGAACTACAGCTTTTGCATGCCTTAAGGCAGCTGTCACACTCCTTGCAATTTTCTTTATACCAGCGGACTATGCCGTTTTCAATATAAAGGCACTGGGTAGGGCAAACTTTTGTGCAGATTCCGCAGTTACTGCACAGATTTATGGTCTCAGGATTGTGGCAGTAGAGACAATTGAAGTTACATCCTTGAAGAAATATAGCAGTCCTGTTTCCAGGACCGTCTACAGAACTAAAAGGTATTATCTTGTTTACTAATCCCTTAAGCATCTTTTCTCTCTTTTCTGTCCAGCACATGCTGGTTTTTCACTGCACCAAGACCCAAAACTGCTGCACCGTTTAATACCTGTTCTCCTCTTTCCAACTTTTCCATATCCGATCTCTTCACCAAATACCCTGTTATCCTTACCACATCGCTGTCAGATGTATAGAAGGAAATATATCTCATGCCCACCTTCATGGCACCTTTCATTATATCCAGTACATATTGGGGATTTCTCTTTACAGTGCTGTCAAATCTGAATATATCGCCTATACCTGTTGGGAAGAACTTATGGAAAAGGGCACAATGCTTTATATGATCCCATATTTCTGGTTCTTCTCCTATAGGTATGCGGCATCCAGGAGCTATACCCTTGTCTGTGTCTATACCTACCTGGGCGTGGAGAAGGAATTTGCCGTCAGAGAATTTGCAGTATGGATTATGATGCTTGTTTACTTCTTCCTCCAGCTTTTCAATTATCCTTACACCCAAATCGTCGGCTTCCTTTGAGTGTCCAAATCTGGCCTTCTGGTCTTTGGCTCCCAATAGGTGGTTGACTGCATCAGCCAATCCTACCATTCCAAACATGGAAGTGAATCTATCAATACTTATAAGTCCCTCTTTCACAAGGAAGCTGCTTTCAAAGTATCCGCTTTCCTCCATGAGGAATTTAATTCTTTCATCCATGTAGCCTGCCATTTTCTCCACTGCATCGGGAAGCAGATTGTTTATAAAGTCTTCCGTATCCTTTGCCATTGGAGCCAATTTTCCCATATTTAATCTAACCAGTGTAAAGTTGCCTCCACCAATGGGCAGTCCGTTATAGCAGCTGGCAATGGAATAATCTTCTCCTAACTCGCCAACAAACATTTCATGATTTGCAAAGCTAGGCTTAGCAGTAACAAGTGCTGTGTTGATTGAATCCAGTGCAAGATCATCGGGAGTATTCTGACTATATTTCAGAGTAAGATTAGGAATTGATGCATTAAGCTCCCTGGAAGCTTTTAATATCAGTCTGCCCGCCTTAGTATCCTCAGGTCCGATATTGGCATGGCAGAAAGAATCTGTTATTGTCCTGTCTATATGAAGAAGGAACAGCTTAATTGCTTGATATGCCTCTTCTTCGTCTTCCACAAATCTGTCAAGAATAGTATCTATATTGCCTAAATATACAGGGAAGGATGTTATGGAAGGAACATGCTTATAAAGTATTAGGAGACTGTTTACAGCTTCCCAGATATTTTTCGGCGGCTCTAAACCTAAGAATTTGCTTCCATTTTTTAAGAAAACTTCATAATCCGGCACTATATATCTTGGCCTATATGGAGCATTGCCTTCGAAAAGATCGCATATGACCCCTTCTTCCCTGTATTTTTGTGTTTCGTCATCGATGTTGAGAGGCTTTATGCTGTTTTCTGCAGCCTTTGCAAGAGTCAATACTTTTTGCTCATATGTTAGAGAAGTGTCTTTTATTATTTTTAATATATTATCCATAATAAAATCTCCTTGAAATTATATTTTTTTACTATTTTGTATGAAAGTTAAGTCTTCATATGTACATTATAGTATATTTTGTCTAAACATTAAAGGATGTAAATAATAATTATTATTGTTTGCATCCCACATTGTGTATGAACGTATACTTTCCGACATAATAAAACAGGAGCAATATAGCCCCTGTTTTATCCTCCTGCCATGAGGTGGATGCACTGTATTTCATCACCGTCATGGATGACTTTTGTATCAAATTCTTCATCCCTGATGAATTGTCCGTTTATCTTTACCGTTATTCTGGGATAGGAGTACTTTTTAAGCTCCAGGAGCCTTCTTACAGTCATACCTTCCTCCCAGGGAAATTCCTTTCCATTTACCTGTATCATAACATCACCCTATAGATGTTTTTTCACTACTTCTATAAGCTCAGGCAGATCCATGCCTATTTCCTTAAGTTTCTCAATGGTTGGTACCCCATCCATTGTCCAGCCTCTTCTCTTGTACACCGCATCTGTGAGCCTTTCATATTGTTCTTCTCTATATTTCCTCAAGGCTGCCATTTTCTCTTGTGTTGTCTTGCCTTCAGGATCAAATCCCACCAGTTCCTTCAATTGCTTGTCATATCTCTCCTGTCTGGACAGATATTCTTCTTCAGTCACAGGACCCATGGATCTGTATGGAGTCTTGTCATGGATTCTCTTTCCGTAACCCATTCTTATATTGAATATTCTCTGGAAATTGTATACTCTCTCGGATTGTACTATGAGCTCATGCTTATCTATATTCTTTCCTGTTACTCCATTGAAAATATCCACATAGTTTTGTACATGTTCCGGAATCTTTGCCGGTTCATCGGTATATTTATTATCTTCCGGCGCAATGTCATTCCAGGGCAGCTTGCACAATCCCATCAACCCAAACCAGGTTCTGAACATGGGGAAATAGTGCAATGCTTCGGCTTTATCTTCAAAGGTAGGTATCTGATTGTTTACCATATCCATGAATATGAGCCAGGCTTCATCATGCTGAGGTCCCTTATTGGTAAGGCCATAACCTCCCTGCTGTGCCAGGGATTCCTTGCTCAGATACTCTGAATATTCCAAGCCCTTCTGTTCCATTCCTATATCATTTAGAAAATCGGCATCAGCGCCATATTCCTCTATAAATATCTTTTTCATCCTTCTTATGCCCAGACCTGCAATCTTTCCGAAGCCTTCTCCTCTGGACATTTGATGTAGTAATTCCAGTGCTGCTTCCTTGTTTCCGAAGTAAAGCTCCAGACCTCCGGTTTTCTCCTTATCAAGTATGCCATTTTCATAGCATTCCATTACAAATGCAGTAAGAGTTCCAAAGGATATGGTGTCAACGCCATAGGTGTCACAGTAGAAGTTTAGCTCCAATACTCCGTCCCTGTCGAATACTCCTATGTTGGAGCCGAGGGCTGCTGCGTTTTCATACTCAGGGCCATCTACTATAACCTTTTGACCCTTGTAGGGGCCTGTTTCCGGTATAAAATCATCGGCAGCCTTGGCACAAGATAAGCTGCAGCCATACCAGCAACCATCAGGCAGACCCTGGGTCACCCTTGCCTGGAACTTATCAGAAGAAATCTTGTAGGTATCCTTATGGCATCCGAATTTGTAGTTGTGGGTTGGAAGAAGGTCGTATTCATCCATTACTTCGATGATATTGGCGGTACCAATCTTCCTCATTCTATTCTGCTTATCATCCAAGTCGCAAATTTCCTTGTGAAGCTTAATACCTGTCCTGTTTATCTTGCCTTGATCTGCAGGATTATTGAGATTTCCCTTGGTTCCTTCGAACCTTACCACCAATGCTTTGATTTTTTTGTCTCTAAATACGGTACCTATGCCACCTCTTCCTGCCTGTTTAAGCCTTACACCTTTTCTTCTTATATCATAGAAGCTAAAGTTTAAAAGTCCGATAAGGGTGTGGTCTGCTGCACTTCCTGTAGACACCACGGATATATTCTTCTTGTCCTCTTCATCTTTGGCGAATCTTTCTGTCAGTATTTCAGAGAGCAAATGGCTGTCCTTTTCCTCAATATCGCTTTCCATTATCTGAACTATACCCTTGTTACCATCTATGTAGATAATAACATCATTTTCCGCCTTGCCCTGAAGCTCCAGAGCATCAAAGCCAGAAAATTTAAGGTATGGTCCGAAATAGCCTCCCACATTGCTGTCCATGGGCATATGGGTCAGTGGAGATAAAGTAACCACCAAGGATTTGCCCGAACCTGGATATTGAGTTATACCAGCTACAGGACCATGAGCGATGACTATTTCATTTTCAGGATCGTTCCATCTGGTTTCAGGAGTCACTGCATTCCAAAGATACCAGAGTCCAAAACCTTTTCCACCTATGAATTTATCTTTCATGAACTGAGTAACTTCTTTTTCCTTTATGGTGTTATCACCTACATTTATATACAAGGATCTGTTGTTATAACCTCTCTCTATTTTCCCTAATTCATATTTATATTCCTTCAAAATCATAATTTCACCTCCCAAATTACTCTTCACTTATATAGATTGCACCTGTTGGGCAAGCCTTTACACATTGACCACAGGATACGCATTTGAAAGGCTCAATATAATCGTCATGCATAAACATGGCAAGCTCCGGGCAAAAACCTACGCACATGAAACAGCCTACACATTTCTTTTTATCTATTCTTACTATTCCGTTCTTGTCTCTATTTATTGCTTCTACCGGACAGATATCAATACATACCCCGCATTGGGTGCATGTGGTGATTTGCGGATGAGAGTCTGTCTCTTTGATTCTCAGGCAAGCCTTTTCTGGATTTTCTTCCTTAAAATAAAGCTTTGAACAAGTATTTTCGCAAGCATGGCATTCTATACATTGTTCAGGATTTTTTCTCAAGACCTTCATTCTTACACCCCCAAAATAACATTTATCTCACTTATTTATTATACATGAAAAAAGATTCAGGTAAAACTCATATGATTTCAAACCATTGGTGAACTTACAAGCTGCGCCAACATATCAGTTGCATAATTTATGCCACTTTGATAATTAAGATACAGCATTGTATATTTCAATTATTTTGATTTGCATACAAATAGCGTATCATAAATGGTGCGCTATTTGTCCTATGTTTGGTACTTATACTACAGAAGGTTCAAATACCAGCTCTCCCCGTGCAAATCTATCCTTATCAAGATTGTCAATATTTATAGTTGTAGGCTCTCCCAGTATTGTCTCTGCCATTAAAAGACCTGTTGCAGGTCCCAGCATGAAACCATGACCGCTGAATCCGCATGCAAGGTAGAAACCTTCCAGTTCCTTTACTCCCCCGTATATGGGCTGAGCATCCTGTGTCATGGTGTAAAGCCCTGCCCATTGTCTGATAACTCTTAGCTTTGATAACAAAGGCAGCAATTCACAGCAGGTTCTAGCCATTTTCTCAAGGAACTGCCAGCTGGAGCTTATTCTTAAATCTGTAGGTTCATTATCGTCTCCTCTTCCCATGATGAAACTGCCATGGGGTGTCTGCTGACAATATATGTTCAATGCAAAGCTCATGTACATAGGACCTTGCAGAGGTTCAACAGGCTCTGTAACTAGTATCTGATGGCGCTGTGCATATACTGGTATATCTACGCCTGCCATCTCGCCGATTTTTTTTGAATATCCACCTGCTGCATTTACAACTATGGGAGTTGATATATAACCTTTGTCTGTTTGAACTCCTGTTACCTTTCCCTTATCCGTGGTAATGCCTGTTACGGTTGTATATGTCATAAACTCTACTCCCAATCTTTTAGCTGCATTAGCAAAGGCTTCCGTAGTGTGGAATGGATTTAAATGGCCATCCTTGGGGCAGAATGTTGCTCCTAGTATTTTTGTTTCATCCATATGGGGGATGATTTCCTTTGCTTCCTTTGGAGAAAGATATACAGATGGAATACCCAAACTGTTTTGCAAAGCCACATTCTTTTTGAATTGCTCCACTTCTTTTTCCGTTGCCGCCACTATCAAGTATCCACCTTGCTTGAATTCTATATCATGCACTGCTCCCAGCTCTTCATTGGCATTCTCATAGAATTCCGTTGATAATTTAGAAAGGCGGCAGTTTCTTTCTGTCCCCCACTGCATCCTTATGCCTGCGCCGCATCTTCCCGTTGAGCCGCTGGCAAGATACTGTCTTTCAATTACCACTATGTCCTTTACACCTTTTTTAGCCAAATTATATGCAATTGAGCATCCTGATATGCCCCCGCCAATTATAACAACATTAGCAGTCTTATTCATTATCTTCACCTCCTGTCAATGCTCCCAGCTTGATAGCCTTTACAGGTGGCCTGAAGGTAGTCATAGGCATATCCTTCATGTTCTGGCCTGTAGCCTTTGCCAACTCCTGCATTATCAACTGCCTGCATGTTCTTCCCTGACATGGGCCCATACCTGCCCTGCTTATTCTCTTTAATTCATCAAGGGTTCTATATCCCATTCTTATAAGTTCTCTCAGTTCGCCGAGGGTCAGCTCTTCACAACGACATACATATGTATTATCGCTGAAGTAGTCATTTATGTTGAAGAATCTTACTTCCATAGAATATTCTTTAGGTACTGCCAGAGATACCACAGGGGTTCTGTCCTGAAATTTGGCGTTTTGCACCTTAATAACTTTAGACCTGCATACAGGCTTTCCTTCTCTATCTAATGCAGTGACAAAACTTCCTTCCTCAGGTAGAGGCAAAAACTCATAGGGTATTTTCACCAATGCTTCAGTATCAGAGTATGTTTCATCTATTATGAATATGGAAAGTCCAGGACAGTTTACCACGCATACTCCACAGCCAGTGCATTTATCAAAGTCCAGTTCTGGTCTGTCATTTATATCCTTAAACTCCTTGATAGCTCCAAATTTGCAGGACGTATAGCAAGGATTGCAGGGTATCTTCTGGAAACATTCAATTACTGCTACAGGCCCTTTGCTCCTTCTCTCGGCAGAAGGAGTTACACCTGCTATATCTTCTTTGCTTGGTATACCTGTTTTTTCTAACATTCATATCCCCCCTATGCAGTGACCTTAGAAAGGCCAGTCAATATTTTTTCTCCTACCGGACCGGATCTTAATGAGTTTAATTGCTCCAGGCAGTCAGATCTCATCTCTTCATAGCTTTCATTATAGTATCCCAAACTTTTGGCAGCACAAAGCCCCGCCAACCTGCCTTCCACCATGGCGCTGCTGGCTTCTTCTATTCCTGCCACGTCTCCAGCGATGTAAATTCCATTGACACTGGTTTCCATATTTTCATTTCTCAACGGCACATGGCCTCCCAATTCGGGTACAAATACCATTTTGCAGCCTATCTGCCACAGGAGTTCTGCTAGAGGTGAAAGTCCTACGGATATACACATTACATCAGCTTCAATATCCTGCTCGGTACAGGGAATTGGCTGCCACTTTTCATCCAATTTGCATATGGTAACCCTTTCTAAGGAATCCTTGCCATGAGCATATTTAACAGTATGAGATGTTAGAATTGGAATGCCCATCCTCCTTATTTTAGAAGCATGAACCAGATATCCTCCGATTTTGGGAGCAGCATCTATTATGGCTTTTACATTTACTCCCGCCTGCATCAGCTGATAGCTTACTATTAGTCCGATATTGCCAGCCCCTACCATAAGCACATTGTTTCCCGGCTTTACCCCGTATACATTCATAAGGGTTTGAACTGCTCCGGCACCGTATATGCCAGGCAAATCATTGTTGGGAAAAGCCAGAAACTTTTCTGAAGCCCCTGTTGCAACTATTACTTTATGAGGTTTCAGCTTCATATATTTATCACTTTGTTCCATTGTAAGAACTCCGTCTTCATAAATGCCTAATACTGTAGCATCCGTCAATACCTCAACTCTATCCTGGTACTCCTTAAGTTGCTCCTGGAGTATACCTGCTATGTCAATGCCTCTGGTGGAAGCATATTGTTTCTTTGAACCAAAAAACATATGGGTCTGCTTTCTCAACTGACCTCCCAGATGGTCGTCCCTTTCAATGACAGTGACCTTAGCTCCTGAAGCTGCAGCTGTGATTGCAGCAGAAAGTCCTGCTGGTCCTCCTCCTACTATTGCTATGTCTGTCATCTTCATTTCAATACCCCCTTGCCTTGCTGCGTTTCCACCATCATGCCCTCTCTGAGTTTTTCCACACATACTCTAATATTAGGTTCTCCATCTACCGTCATAAGGCAGGAGGAGCAGTTGCCTATGGCACAATAAAAACCTCTTGGTCTACCGTGATTGTGGCTGTGCCCTAAAACTTTCACACCTGCTGCATGAAGGGCAGAGGCTATGGTATCTCCTTCAAAGCCTTCGTATTCCTTACCATCAAAATAGAACCTGATTTTTTCCCCTTTTTTAAAAGATAAAATTGGGTGTTCTTCAATCCTCACAAAATAACCCTCCCTTATTAATCTTTTAATTTATATTCACTGGATTTCATAGTTTTCATCGAATAGACAACATAATTAATAAGTGCAAATATCATGCCATATATTTCAAAATTGCAGTTTTCAGTATTTTCAAAGGATTTGGCAATATTAAGTTTTGTATAGTGTCAATATATTGACACTATACATCGTGAGAACTGGTTAATAGAGTGTATTGACAAAGCAATTGCCTTTATTATAGTGCTGAAAACAATAGCTGACGTAAACTTGAGATTTAAGGAATAAATGACAAAAAGCTGACATATATGTCAGTATTTTGACATATATGTCAGCTTATCGTCAGTTTTCCAATCCGTATTTTTTTAGTTTAAAATACAAGGTGCTTCTGGGAATATTCAGCAGTTTTGCAGCCTTTGATTTATTGTTCTCCGCCATTTTCATGGCATTTATCACCGCGTTTCTTTCTGCATTGGCTAATACTTTATTCAGATCATAAGGATTATCTTCACTTTGTACAGCTTTGCGCTTGTTATATTTATAAGTTATGTTTTCCGGAAGGGTATCTACATCCAGGGTGGTGAGTTTATTATTCTTTGCTATTACCACCATCCTCTCAATTACATTTGTAAGCTCCCTTACATTTCCTTCCCAGTCATGCTGTATAAATGCATCCATAACCTGAGGAGATATATTAAGAATATTTAACCCATATTCCATGCAATAATCCTGTACGAATCTGTTGGCAAGAAGAGGTATATCATCTTTCCTTTCCTTTAGTGGAGGAAGCTTTATCAGCACTGAATTAAGCCTGTAATATAAATCCTTTCTGAAGGTGCCCTTCTCCACCATTTCTTCCAGGTTTCTGTTGGTTGCTGCAATTACTCTAATATTTACCTTCACACTCTTTTCGCTGCCGATTTTCGTTACTACTCCATCCTCCAATACCCTCAGTATTTTCGGCTGCATGTGAAGAGGCATATCGCCTATTTCATCCAGGAAAAGCGTTCCTCTGTGAGCTAACTCAATTTTGCCGGTTTTCCCTTCCTTCAGTGCTCCTGTAAAGGCTCCTCCAGCATAACCGAATAATTCGCTTTCCATAAGATCATTGGGTATGGCGCTGCAATTGATGGGCACATATAGGCCTTCTCTGCCGCTTTCCATATGTATGGCTCTTGCAAACAACTCCTTGCCGGTACCACTTTCGCCGTAAATCAACACATTTATATTTGAGCGAGCCACATCTCTGGCCAAATTTACTGCTTCCCTGAATTTGCGGCTGTTTCCCAGTATGGTTGAGAAGGATGAACGGTTTTTGTTTATGGCAGTCATTTCCTTTTGCAGCACATCGAGATTGGAGCGAGCCTTGCTGAGAAGCTCCGTAGTCCTGATATGATCCGTCACATCCCTATCCAGGCTTAAGCCTCCTACCAACTCCCCATTATAGTACAAAGGTGAAGCACTTATGATATTGAAGGTGTTCTCCCTGGGGCTGTTGTATATATTGTCATAGGACTTTTTTTCTTTTATAATCCTCTGCAGAAGGGAGGAAGGGAAAAACTCCTTGATGTGCTTACCTATTATATCCTCCTTTTTTATGCCGTACATCTTCTCAGCAGCAGCATTCCAATACTTTGTTATCCCATCTTTATCAACTATGGTTATGGCATCATTTATGCTGTCTAGTATCACTTCCAGCTCTCTGTCCTGCTCTTCAAATAATCTGAATATAATAACCAACCCCTTTTTCGAGGCACCGGGTAGAAGCAGAAGCAATGGGGACGGTTCTTTTTGCTTCTACGTTCCCGATAGCTTAAATTATAGTTGTACTGCTTCGCCTATGTGGAATAAATATATATATTTCTCGTCCACATTCCTTTTCAACGCAATCTCCAGAGCTTTTTCGTAATATTTTATCTGGGTTCTGTAACGGGAGATTATATGGTCAATATTATTTTTGTCTACATAGTCCGTCTTATAGTCCAGCAAAACAAGTTTATCTCCCTCCAGGAAGTAGAGGTCAATTATTCCCTGAATCAATATTTTCTCTTCCGAATATTCCAAACCATCATCAGGAAATATTTCTTCCGGGCTTACTTCTATGTTGAAGGGCATTTCCCTATATACCTTTTCCGCATTTTTTATTCTCTTGCCCAAAGGTGAGGAAAAGAATCTATATATTCTCCTTACATCTGCAGCCTTAGCCCATTCTTCGGTGATATACTCTTCTTCATAGAGTCTTTGGATTTGCTCTTCAATGGCTTCTATAGTATCAATATTTTTCAAATCCAGATGCTGCATTATATAATGCATGGCACTGCCTTTTTCTGCAGCGGTCATCTTTTTGGTTGATTCCATGAATCTGGGCTTTTTCAGATGCTGGGATTTGAACAAGTTCTGAATCGGTTCTTCTTCCAGTCCTGTAGTCATCCTTTTTACCTCGGTAACGGAAAGCTTCACAGGAAGCTTTGCAATTCTTTCATAGGGGTATTTCCATTCCAGTTTCCTCACTATCTCTTGATGAAGCTGTACTTTGCCCTTTTCCTGCTCCAGTTGTTCAAGGAAATTTGCTTCATGACTCTCTACTTCTTCTATATGCATATCCAGGAAGTCATCCTTCTTCCAGGTAGTTACTCTCCATTTTGATTCATCACCAGCTATCGCTTTTCCATTGCTAAAGTCAATGCCATAGGTCTTCAGCAGCTCATGAGAATCCTTATGCCTCACAAGAGCCTGGCCTATCCAATCCAGATACCGGCTTCCTCTGGCTACCAGATCCGGCTTCAGCCTGTCTTCTTCACAGTCCAGAGCCGCTGCCCATCGGACTATAGATTTCTCCAGGTTTTTATCACAACCTGTTATAATAAGTTTCTCCTTGGCTCTGGTCAAGGCTACATAAAGGACCCTCATTTCTTCAGACAGACTCTCAAGTCTTATCCTCTGCTTTATCGCCAGCTTAGGCACGGTGGCATAGGCTATTCTCCTATCCGGGTCTACCAAATCTATGCCAAAACCCAGTTCTTCATGAAGAAGCAATGTCTTGTTGGCATCCTGTAAATTAAACTGCTTGCCAGCACCACCCGCAAATACAACAGGGAATTCCAAACCCTTGCTTTTATGTATGCTCATTATCCTTACCACATCATCATTTTCTCCAAGTATCTTTGCATTTCCCATATCTCCGCTGCTGGTCTTCAGTTTGTTTATAAAATTTATAAAATTAAACAATCCCTTGAAGCTGGTTTCCTCATATTGCTTTGCCCTTTCAAATAAAACCTTCAGATTGGCTTGCCTTTGATTCCCCTGGGGCATTGCTCCTACAAAGCTGTAATATCCTGTGTCGTTCATAAGGTACCATATCAGTTCATCTGTAGGCAAGTAGAGGGCCTTGTCCCGCCACATTTCCAGCCTCTCTAAAAAAGCCTTCGACTTAGTTCCCAGGCCGTCTTCCTTAGCTGAGGTCTTTATCAAAGCCTCATAGAAGCTGTTGTCCTTGTCCTCCAGCCTAATGTCCATCAGCTCTTCCGATGTAAATCCTGCTATGGGAGACCTCAGAACAGATATCAAAGGAATATCTTGCATTGGATTGTCAATTATCTGCAGCAAGGACATTACTACCTGTACCTCCGACCTTTGGAAAAAACCTGTAGCTGTGTCTGCAAAAACAGGTATACCCATAGATTCCAGCTCCTGAAGAAAAACTTCGGCCCATCCTCGCACAGTTCTCAGCAGTATTACTATATCCTTATATTTTATATCTCTGTAGCAGTCCAAATCTCTGTCATATACTCTGAAAGCCTGAGAATTCTCCCCTCCCATGCCCATAAG
>NZ_JAWLCK010000071.1:0-14808 GCF_041687175.1 Lutispora sp. | reverse complement strand
CAGCGGTTTTGGGATCACAGGGGAGACCCTAAGATTGATAAAAACCGCAGCTGAAAAAAGGGGAGTAATAGTACTTACAGATCCGGATTTCATGGGGGAAAAAATAAGAAAAATAATAGGAGACAGGATTCCGGAAGTGAAGCATGCCTTTATACCTAGAGAAGAAGCTATGGAGGAAGGTGATGTAGGAGTAGAAAATGCATCCCCTGAGAGTATCATAAAGGCACTAAGTATGGCTAGGTACGAAGTAAAAGAGAATAGAAAGGAATTCACACAACTAGATATGATATCCAATGGACTATCGGGATGTCCCGATGCGGCTGAAATGAGGGCAAAGATTGGAAAAATCCTGGGTATAGGATATACTAATGCAAAACAGTTCCTAAATAGGCTGAATAATTATGGAATAACAAGAGAAGAATTTTATAGGGCAATAGAAACAGCCAGGAGGGTATGAAATGAGAGAATATAGCTTAGCTGATGCCACAAGAGAGGCAATGAAGAAATTTGATATTAGAGCCTCCAAAAAGTATGGTCAGAATTTCCTTATAGATAAGACTGTGTTGGAGAAGATACTTGAAACTTCTGATATAGATAAGGACTCAATGGTTCTTGAAATAGGTCCTGGGCTCGGGACTTTAACCAGGCAGCTATGTGAAAGAGCAGGCAAGGTATTAGCTGTTGAAATAGATAAGGATCTAATCAAAGCACTAAATATAAACATGTCAGGTTATAGCAACTTTAAATTGATAAACGACGATATAATGAAACTGGACCTGAAAGAATTGTTGAAGGAAAGCTTTGGAGATAATAAAGCAAAAGTTGTGGCAAATCTTCCTTATTATATAACCTCACCAATAATAATGAAGCTTTTGGAAGAAAGATTAAATCTATCATCCATAACCCTTATGGTACAAAAAGAAGTTGCTCAGCGCATTACAGCATCCCCTGGGAGCAAGGACTATGGGGTATTAACATTATCGGTTCAGTACTATGCAGTACCGGAATTAGCAGCTATAGTGCCTGCGGAGGCTTTTATGCCCGTACCTGGAGTGGATTCGGCAGTTATTCATATGAAGGTTAGAGAAAAAGCTCCTGTTTCTTTGGAAGATGAATCTCTCTTCTTTAGAGTAATAAAAGCTGCCTTTGCACAAAGAAGAAAAACTCTTTTGAATGCTCTTAAGGGAAGCGATATTAAGATTGATAGAGAAATCATGGAAGAATTATTATCAAGCTGTCATATTGATCCCAAGAGAAGAGGAGAGACTCTTTCTATGGATGAATTTGCAGAACTAAGCAATAAAATAAGCCTTTTTTTAAAAAAGTAGTCTACAATTGCCCCTCCCAGACATATATTAGTAATGACAATTTTTGAAGGGAGGGGGCTTTTGTGCCTTTAGGATATGAATACAAAAGGTACTTCATAATATTGCAGGAAGAGGACAAGGGTTATGAGATGACAGCCGGCAAAATACCTACCGGTTATGTAAAGATAGAAATAAAGAAGAATAAAGTAAAAATCGGCGGGTTCATACAGAATATGAAATCAGACGAGAAATCCAAGTATAGACTTAACCTTTTAGCCCCAAAGGAAAAACTTATATTAGATATTGGACTTTTTAGAATGGATAACAACGGTAGGGGAGAATTTTATGCTGAGTTGGATTCGGACAATGTTTATAACAGCAACATCCCCATAAGTGAATTTACTGGTGCTTTAGTTGTTGCAGGATCTGGTGTACCATTGGCAGGATATGCAGGCAGAGACAGCATACCATGGAGAGATTGGTACAGTAAAGGGAGAGAAGAAAAGGCAGTAAAGACTATAGACAGGGAAAGTGAGGAACCTGTAAGAGTTGACGAGGAGCAGTTCCATATTCCAGAAAAAGAAGAGATGAGAGAAGCTGAAGTAGTTGAGGAGATAAAAAAAGATAATATATCAGAAATTGAAGAGGTAAGGCAGGAAGAAATTATTGAAATTGAAGATGTAAGAGAAGAAGAAATCGTAGAAATTAAAGAGCCTAGAATTGAAGATTCTGAAGAAAGGTCAGAAAATATAGAAGAAATTGAAGTAGAATGGCACAAAGAAATGGAAGAAAAGATGGAAGAAGTGAGACAGCCTGAGGAAACTAAGGAGCCGGCTGGTATTGATTTTGTAGAATCAGATAGAATGGCTGAGAATATATACTATACTGAAGAAGATGAAGGGTTAGATGTGTCTGATGTAAAAAGAGAGACGAACATTATTGAAAATGATGAAGAATATAGAGACACGACCTTAGAAACCCAGTTCAGAGATGCGGAAGATATAGAAATGAGAGCAGAACCAGCACCTTTATATTATGAGGAACCAGTGAATATGGAGAGATACTCTTTCCACGAATCGGATATGAGCAATTTGACTGATTCTGCAGAAATAACCCAAAGACATAGCAAAAAGGAAAAGATGAGTGAGAACAAAGTCCATAATAGATTGTCTAATGCTATTAAAAACATGGATAGATTTGATGACTTTTATAGTGAGTATGGCATTAGATGGTATAGAATAGGAAGAAGGCTGTCACTTTTAAATGATGTAATAATACCAATGAATGGATCAATGATGCCTTTGTCTCATCCATTCATATCAGAAACTAATGGCAGAAATATTGAAAACTGTGTATTAGGTGTAGAACATAGAAGAGGAGAAATAAGATATGTTTATATAGGTATACCTGGACCATACCATGAGGCTTGCAGACCATGCTATGAGTACAGAGGGTTTACTAATTATAAAAGAACGAGGAGTGGCAGAAGAGGTTATTGGATCATGTGCATAGATATAGTAAAAGGAAGAATATGCAGGGTTTAGATATTCTTGAATAATTAGCCACCGGGTGAGCTAAAGAGGAGCAACTCGGTGGCTTAAACTTTTTTTGCTGGTTTAAAGTAACAGTATGGAAATCTTATAATTTTGTGGTAGAATTGTATGTGTAGTAAATACAAAGGACTGATGCAATGAAAAGGGATAGTGTAATTGATAAAAAATTGTTAAAGAATATAGATGTGGGAATAATAATTTCTGTTATTTTGCTTTTTGTAGCAGGTCTTCTTGCCATATCAAGTGCTACAGGAGTTGCTCATGGTGGTTCACTAAGATATGTAAAGATCCAAAGTGTGGCTTTTGTACTGGGAATAATAGCAATGGTGATTACTTTGTTTTTTGACTATAACACCTTTGGAGAAATGAATAAAGTAATATATGTAGTATGTATAATTCTATTAGTATCAGTTTTAATATTCGGAAAAGAGGTAAAGGGTTCCAAAAGCTGGTTTGATTTCGGACCTGTTAATTTTCAGCCTTCGGAGATTGTAAAGATAGGCTTCATACTGTCCTTTGCCAAGCTCTTAGAAAAAAAAGAAGGGACTCTGAATACAATAAAAGGTGTTGTACCTATAGTGCTGTACATCATTCCCATAGTTGGTTTGATACTGCTTCAAAATGACTTTGGTACCGCATTGGTATTTGTATTTTTTATTGTGTTTATGGTTTTTGCGGCAGAAATAAGCTATAAGTATGTATTAGGTGCAGGGGTTTTAGGAGTGCTCAGTTTTCCTCTGCTTTGGTTCTATTTTTTTGAAGACTATCAAAGAAAAAGAATACTGGTTTTTCTTAATCCGGAAATGGAACCTCTAGGAAGAGGATACCATGTTATACAATCAAAAATAGCTGTAGGCTCAGGCCAGTTCTGGGGTAAGGGATTATACCAGGGCACCCAGAATAATCTTGGTTTCATACCTGAGAGGCATACAGATTTTATATTCTCGGTTATAGGAGAAGAGCTGGGGCTTGTGGGCTCTGTGGCGATAATACTGTTGTTTATGCTTCTGATTATGAGATGCATATATATAGCAAAAATATCTAAAGATAGCTATGGAAAATACATTTGTATTGGTGTCATGGCCATGTTTTTGTTCCACATATTGGAGAATATAGGAATGACAATAGGAATGATGCCCGTAACAGGTATTCCTTTGCCTTTTGTAAGTTATGGAGGCAGTTCCCTTCTGACCAATATGATAGCTATTGGCTTGGTTTTGAATGTGGGGATGAGAAGACAAGTAATAAGATTTTAGATTATTATGGGGACAAAATAAGTATTTGGGACTATTTGAACGAAATATTGGTTATTTTGTCTCTAAATACTGATTTTTGCTATTGTACTTGTGTTTATATACTTATATACTTATGATGGCATATTTTTTTTGGAGGTGTAACATTGGGTTCTAATATGGTGATAAACTTGTTTGCAGGCTTAGCCATATTTCTATACGGTATGAAGGTCATGTCCGATGCCTTACAAAGGGCTGCCGGCAACAAGATGAAAAAGCTGCTTGAAATCCTCACACGAAACAGAGTATTAGCTGTTTTGGTAGGAACAGTAATAACTGCAATAATTCAAAGCAGCAGTGCAACCACAGTTATGGTAGTAGGTCTTGTAAACGCAGGTATAATGAATCTTAGTCAGTCCGTAGGCGTCATAATGGGAGCTAACATAGGTACTACAATGACAGCCCAATTGATTGCTTTTAAGTTTGATGATATTGTTCCTATTGCACTAATCATAGGTGCAGCTTTTATATTGTTTAGTAAAAAGAAATCCCGTAGGCAGATAGGCGAACTGATTTTGGGCTTTGGACTTTTATTTATGGGAATGAATTATATGAGTGACGCAATGAAACCATTGAGAGATGTACCCGAGTTCACTCAGTTTATGGTTGATTTGCAGCATAACCCGATACTTGGAGTGTTCGCAGGCTTCATACTTACAGCTGTAGTTCAAAGCAGTAGTGCTACCATAGGTATCCTTCAGGCGTTGGCTTCTCAGGGGCTTGTTCCTATAGAGGCAGCATTGCCAATATTGTTTGGAGACAATATTGGAACATGTGTTACTGCACTATTGGCAACTATAGGAGCAAATCTTACTGCAAAAAGAGCCGGGTTGATGCATTTGATATTTAACGTAGTAGGCACTTTTATATTCTTATTAATACTTGGACCTGTATCAGAAATTATTAAAGTAACTTCTTTGGATACAGTAAGGCAGATAGCTAATGCTCATACACTATTCAATGTGACAAATACAATTATTCAATTACCTTTTGCCGGGTTGCTTGTAACTTTTGTCAACAAAGTTATGCCAGGCAAAGCGGAAGATGACCCAACCAAGCTTGTATACTTAGACGAGAGAATACTTGAGACTCCTTCAGTGGCAGTTGTTCAGATAATAAAAGAGATAATAAGGATGGCTGAAATTGCTCAGGCCAATGTGAAAAAGTCTGTGGATGCAATATTAAATGGGGACGAAAAGCTAATAGAAGAAGTGTACACTAATGAAAAAGCTATAAATGCTTTAGAAAGAAAGATAACTGAGTATTTACTGGCTGTTTCCAATAAGGCTATAAGCCCGGAACAATCAAAAAGAGTTGCTGCTTTGTTTAATACAGTTCACGATGTAGAGAGGATAGGCGACCATGCTGAGAATTTGGTTGAGCTTGCTCAGTTTAAGGTTGATAATAAGATAGTATTCTCAAATACAGCAATCAAGGAAATGAAGGAGATATTTACAGTAGTTGATAAGGTAATAGAATCTTCACTCGCAGCTTTGCAGAATGATGATAAGGAAAAAGTTAAGGAAGCAGATAAATATGAAAATATGGTTGACGACTTGAGAGATACTCTGAGGGAAAGCCATATAAGGCGGTTAAACAATAATGAATGCAATGTAAATGCAGGAGTAGTATTTTTAGATATTGTAACAAATCTTGAAAGAATAGCTGACCATGGAGTGAATATTGCAGGAATAGTAAGTCCTTCATCCATTAAACATAAACCAAAAATGTAGAGTTTATTCGGGACATTCCGCTGAGAATACGCAATAAATAGGGGCATCGTGATGTCCTTTATTCTTTTTTGAACTATTCTGTATTATTTCCCGGGAAATAATGTCGAATTCTCTTCTATATGGTTTATTATTAACACTAAAAGCAGTATAATATGATATAGGTTAGTAATTAATGGGAGGTATGTATATGATAAGCCTTTGGACAGGCTATATACTGATCAGCATAATACTTGGACTTTGTGCAATTGTTATGAGAGACAATTTGATTCTACTATCAGTATTTATTGCAGCTCTTATAGCCTTGAAAATAGCTCTTATTTATTCTATCAATGCTGGGGCCAGGAGAGTACATGAAAATCTAACCAAAATTGTAAATGGACAATTGAATATAAACATAAAGAAAACTAATATCAAAGCTATAAACAGAATTGGTCAGAAGTTTAATGAATACCTTGACAAAATAAGAAACCTGGCAGGGCAATATGTCAATCTATCGGAAAAGACTACAAAAGAATCTCAAGCTATGAAGATGCAAGCAGAGAATCTAAGGATTACAGCCAGTGAAATAGCTTCAACAATACAGAATATTTCAGAAGCAGTAAACAGCCAAGCTGATTCAACAGTTAGTGTAAAGGAAAGCATAGATGTATTCACTCGTGGAGTAGACAATATCTATGAGAATGCATGGGAATCCTTAAATACAGCAAAAGATTCAAAGGCTGTTGTTGATGAGAGCTTCGAAAGCTTCAGAGAAGCATTTCAAAAGGTAGAAGAAGTTAAGGAGTATAATGGCAAAGTACTTCAGAACATGTTAAAGCTGAATAATTCAATAGAGCAGATAAGCGTAATAACTGAAGCGGTAGAATCTATAGCTTCTCAAACTCACCTTTTGGCCTTAAATGCCTCAATAGAGGCTGCAAGAGCCGGGGAGGCGGGAAGAGGTTTTGCTGTAGTAGCAGGAGAGGTAAGCAAGCTGGCGGATGATTCATCTAATTCTGCTAAGAAGATTAAGGAACTCATTGAAGGAATAATAAAGGAAATTGACGAATTATCAACTAACCTTAAAACGGAGACACAAATTGTAGAAAACAATGTGGCCTATGCTGCAAAAGCATTTAAGAAATCTGAGGATATAAATAAAGCTGTTTTAAAGAATATGGACGCAGCACAAGCCATTGTAGATCTGACTGAAGAGCAAAAAGCGAAATTGAATGAAATAACACATGCCATAGAAAACATCAACGATGCAACTCAGCAAAACGCAGCAGTAGTTGAAGAAATAACTGCCTCTACCCAGGAACAGCTATCAATAATTGAAACCATGTATGACTCCATAATAAACTTAAGCGGCGCCATTGAAGACAGCAGAACGATAATAGGCAATTTCATAAAAGGCTTTACTATAACTGATGATATTAAGACTAAGGTAGAAACTGTAAAGGAAATGCTAATAAACACCAGTAAAATACAAGGTCTTATGCAGATGGATGAAACTGAAGGAAACGAACTTTTAAAAGAGCAACAGAAAGCCTTGAACTATGTGGAATTAATTGCATTGGTAAATGATAAAGGGAGAATAATTTACTCAAATCCTGTGGTTACAGATGGACAAAGAGATTGCAGCGCAAGAGAATTTTTCCAAAAAGCTATACAAGGAGAAGTCTATGTAAGCAAAGAGTACATATCCATACTCACGAATCATTATAATATAACCGTATCGGTGCCTATCTATGAGGAAGGCAGTGTTAGTGGAGTTCTACTTGCAGATATTAACCTCAATGAGAATTAAGGATTTTGTAAACAGCCTGAAAAGGCTGTTTATTTTTGTAACAAATTAGAAATATAACTCGTCTAATATTAATGATACAATAGAAGAGAATCATTGAAGCACAGGAGGTAATTTATATGAAGAAAGGATTTACAGCAAAACGGGTTCTCAGTTTGTTGCTGGCCTTTACTCTCCTATTTTCAACTATACTCTATGGAGATGCTGTAGATGAATATAAGGAGACTAGTCAGCAGGTAGGCCCTAACACCCATTATAAAAATGCAACCTGGACAACTCCAAGTGGAACATTCAGAATTAATATGGTAGAAACCATAATAGGGAATCAATATATAAAAATTGAAACTTCAGATAATGGAAAAGCTGTCGGCACCGAGTCTGTATCGAAACAGGCACAAAAAAAGTACAGTGAAAACAGCAGAGTTATAGGTGCCATAAATGGTGACTTTTTTTATACCAACGAGTTGAGAGGTCTCCCCTCAGGCACCAGTATAGTAGATGGAGAAGTTAAAACTGCTTTACCAGAAAGCAAAATTTTTGGGGTAACTGATAAAGGCAATTGTTTTATTGATATATTGCAGATGGATGCATTTGCTTATATAAAGGATAAAACTTATCCTATAGTAGGAGTAAATAGAGTTAGATGGGATAATCAGCTTATACTGTATACTCCAGCCTTCGCAAGCCTTACAAACACAATGGGCAGTGGAACGGAAGTTGTAGTCAAAGGAATTGATCTTCCTATAAAGGCTAACGAAACATACACTGGTTATGTACATACAATAGCTAAAGAAGTGAGAAATTCAGAAATACCTGAAGATGGAGTAGTGCTATCTGGTCATGGTAAAGCCGCCGAATTCCTTAATCAACTGAAGGAAGGCGATGAAATAAGCTTTAATGTGAGCTTCAATAGAGACAATGTAAAGTATGCCGTATCAGGCAATACTAGACTGTTAAAGAATAATCAGGTACTAACAGATGAGATTGCAAAGATTACTGATGGAGCAAAAAGACATCCAAGAACCGCTATAGGTATTAAAGGCGGTACAGTAGTTATGGTAACAGTAGATGGCAGACAGAATGGGTATAGTGACGGCATGACTCTCAATGAGTTTGCCAACTTTTTGCTTAATCAGGGAATAGAGAATGCCCTTAATCTCGACGGAGGAGGATCAACTTCCATGATTGTGAGAACCCAGGGAAACTTTGGACCTATCCTTGTGAACTCTCCCTCTGATGGAAGGGAAAGAAATATATCCAACTCCATTCAGATTGTATCCTATGCACCACTATCCAAGCCGCTTCATGTGAGATTTAATCAGAATACACTTAACATATATAAGAACAGCACTTTTACACCAACAGCCTATGCACTGGACCAGTATTTTAACAGAGTAGATGTGGCATCAAATGCTATTAATTACAAATTAAGTCCCGGTATAGGGAAAATGGATAAAGAAGGTGTATTTACCGCTGCTTCTAAAGCAGGCAAGGGCTATATAGAAGGTTCCTCTGGAGGGACCAAGAGCAGGATAGAGGTGCAGGTATACGATAAGGTTGCTTCCCTTAAGATATTAAATAATTATGTAAGCCTTGATCCTGGCCAGAAGGTTCAATTGCAGGTTAAAGCATATAATGAGCAGGGTCAGGAAATAGTCATAAGCCCATCTGCTGTAAGCTGGCATGTCACTGATGATATAGGAACTATTGATAAAAATGGCGTATTCACCGCTGGTAAAACTGAAACAGATGGAAACATTGTTGCCAAGCTGGATAAAGTAGTGGCAAGCACCCAAGCAAGAATTGGAAATACACCGGTAGTTTTAGAGAGTTTCGAAAGCTTGGAAGGAATTGAAGTAAGCAGCATAAGAGCAGCGGCGGCAGGAAAAACTGTAACTGGTGAAGAACCTGTGAAAATGGGCAATGGAGCATTGAAGCTGGAATATAATATGACAACTGGAGAAGAAGGTACATCTGCAGCCTATGTAAATCTAAAATCACCCATGAAAGCTCCAGGTAAACCTTTAGAAATAGGCTTATGGGCATATGGTGATGGTAGCGGACATTGGTTAAGAGGTGTTTATACAAACAGTGCAGGTGAAAAGAAGATTGTTGACTTCACAAAGCAGGGAGGATTCAACTGGAAGGGATGGAAGTATGTATATGCAGAGATCCCTCAAGACGAGAAATTCCCTATCGCATTTGAACAGGTATATATAGCAGAACCTATAGAAGGTAATAAGACAGAGGGTATAGTATACTTTGACAACCTTACTGCCCTGTATAAAGAAGGACCGGATATCTACAATCCTGAAGTTGTAGCAGTTAAGCCGTTTAATAATGAACAATTGGCTGAGCAGCCTGCGGAAATAGTCATAAAGGTTAAGGATAAGGGTACAGGTATAGATCCGGGCTCCATAAGATTTATGATGGACAATGTACAGCTTAAGGCGGTTTATAATCCTGAGACAGGAGAGATAATTCATAAGATAGACTATAAGATGATAAAAGGACAACATAATGTACGATTGCTCCTGAAAGACAAAGCAGGGAATCCGATAAATCCAGAATTTAGATTTACATTTAGTATTAATCCGGAAACAAAATAACAAGAGGGGCATTTAGCCTCTCTTTTTTTTGGGTATTCCTTATGGGTCTTTTTAAGGAACACGGACCTACACGGCACTACCCACGGATTAACACGGCGGGTATCATTTGAAACCACTAAAAAACTAAAGGCTGCTACTTCGATACTATAGCAAACTAGAATAAGCATATGTGGAGTTCACAAAGGTATTGATTTTGGCAACTCTAATGCTCATATCCTAAGAAAAATCTAACGCTTCCCAAAGGGCCTCCATGCCCTGGAAAGCTTGGTCAGCATCCGTGCTGCCCATACGATTTTTCTAAGGACATTTCGCTAAGAGTTACTGGCAAAATCAATAAATATGTTCACTTGCACATATGCTTATTCTTTAGTTAGTGTAGCGTTCAAAGATATTAATGCTTTTATCCTGGACACAGCGATGTAGGGAACGGTTCATAACCGTTCCGCAACGCCAGCGTCTTACACTAGCTCTGTCATCCTGAGCTGCAAACGAAGGATCTTATACCCTAAAGGAATACCCTGACTATTCGTTGCTCATAGCAGGAAGAAATAGGAATACCTAAGGCAGCGCAACCAATATTGCTTGCTTGTTTTTTAAGCACTATAGCTTACTTCTGTACATTAGAACGATATAGTAAGTCCATATAAGATGCGTGCTGAAGATATTTTGCGAGCTTTGTTACAGTTCTTAGCGAAGAGCGAACTAAAAAAGCCGTAAGGCTGGCACGGATGGCAGACTAGGCATCCAGGACATGGAGGTCCTTTGGGTGCCGTTAGGCTTTTTGTGAGATCAAGCTATAGAACTGCCAAAGCGAGCTCTTTTATCTAAAGCACTTATCTTATATGGACGCTTTTGTGTCCTTTAGTGGTTCCAAAACAAAGACCCCAGAGGAATACCCTAACTCTGAGTTCTGAATTCTGAGTTCTAAAATAATAATCCTCTTGATTTAAATTTAGAAAAATGGTATCATTATATCGTAATATTTGAATATATTGATATTAGGATAAATGATTTGAGGTGAGATTTTGGAAAAGGATTATAAAAAGTTCAGTGACACAGCTGAATTGTTAAAGGTACTGGCTCATCCTGTGAGACTATGCATTGTAAAAGGTCTCATAGAAAAGGGAGCCTGCAATGTAAGCCACATGCAGGGGTGTCTTGAATTACCTCAGTCCACAATATCTCAACATCTTCAAAAGCTAAGGGCTGCAGGCATAGTAAAAGGCGATAGAAATGGGTTGGAGATAACCTATAGCATATCGGACGAAAGAGTCATAAGAATAGTGGACACTTTGTTTAGTTAGTCATACATCATGTTATGGGAGGTTTTAATGTGAATAAAAAAATCTTAATAGTCGGTGGAGTAGCAGGCGGTGCATCTGCTGCAGCCAGAATGAGAAGGTTGGACGAAAACGCTGAAATCATATTGTTTGAAAGGGATGAGTACATTTCTTTCGCAAACTGTGGTCTTCCTTATTATATCGGTGATGTTATAAAGGAAAGAGAAAAACTGTTGGTTCAGACTCCTGAAGACATGAAAGAAAGATTCAACATAGATGTAAGGATTAGGAGTGAAGTTACTGCCATAGATCCTGAAAATAAAAAAGTTACTGTAAAAAGCGTTGACAAAGGCATTTATGAAGAAAGCTACGACTATATAATATTATCTCCAGGTGCCAAACCAATAAGGCCAAATATACCGGGGATAAACAGCAGCAGGATACTTAGCCTAAGAAATGTGCCGGACACAGACAAGATAAGGGACTATGTGGATAATAGAAATATAAGATCTGCCGTTGTCATCGGGGGTGGTTTCATAGGAGTAGAAATGGCAGAAAACCTTATAGAGAGAAATATTGATGTTACTCTTGTAGAAGCAGCACCACATATACTGGCTCCCTTTGATTCAGATATGGTTGTCATAGCAGAAAAGGAAATGGAGCAAAATGGCATAAAACTAATATTAGGCGATGGTGTTAAAGCCTTCTCTGAGGAAGGCAATTCTGTTCAAGTCACTCTAAACAGTGACAAGACTATAGCTGCAGATATGGTAGTATTGGCAATAGGAGTTACTCCAGACACTGGATTCTTGAAAGACTCAGGTATAGAATTTGGACCTAAAGGTCATATAATAGTAAACGATAAGCTGGAAACCAATATACCTGGAATATATGCGGTAGGAGATGCCATAGAAGTGGTGGATTTTGTTACAGATAACAAAACTGCCATACCACTGGCTGGACCTGCAAACAAACAGGGAAGGATAGCAGCTGATAATATAGCAGGTCTTAATAAATCCTATAAAGGAAGTCAAGGTACTTCTATATTAAAAATATTTGATTTGACAGCAGCAAGTACCGGTGCCAATGAAAGAACACTGCAGAGACTTGGCATTCCATATAAAACCATATTCCTTCATCCAAATTCCCATGCAGGTTATTATCCTGATGCCCTTCCCATGACTATAAAGCTCATATTCAACGATGAAGGCAAGATTCTGGGAGCTCAGATAATGGGATATGATGGAGTGGACAAGAGGATAGATGTCATTGCTACAGTTATAAGGCTAAAAGGAACAGTAGATGATTTAGCTGAACTGGAATTGGCTTATGCTCCTCCTTATTCATCCGCCAAAGATCCTGTAAACATGGCAGGTTTCATGGCACAAAATGTTTTGAGTAATATGGCCAGCATCATAACTCCCACTGAAATGAAGGCTATGGATAAAAATGATTATATACTTCTGGATGTTAGAACTGAAGAAGAGTTTGAAAATGGATATATTGAGGGAGCTGTAAATATACCTGTAGATAGCCTGAGAAACAGGCTCCATGAATTGGATAAAGGAAAGCTGATAATTGTATATTGTCAGGTAGGCATAAGAGGGTATATTGCTGAGAGAATTCTAAGGCAAAATGGGTTCAAAGCAAAAAATATGACCGGTGGTTACAAGAGCTATTCTGCAGCTGAGTTTATTCCGGGCAAAGGAGCAGCTATGAAGGATTCTGACAGAATAGTCAATGACAAAGGAGAAGCCTTGAAACCTTTAAATTCAGAACAACCAGATAGGGAACTTGATGCCTGCGGGCTATGCTGCCCAGGTCCCTTGATGCAGGTTAAATCATGCATGGAAGAGCTGAAGGAAGGTCAATTACTGAAAGTTACAGCCACCGATCCAGGCTTCTACGAAGATATTAAAGCATGGACAAAAAGAACCAATAACCATCTGGTAGATTTAAAAAGAGAAGGCGGAAAAATCATTGCATTAATAAGAAAAGGCATGGAGGTTGCTCCTGCCGTATATGTAGATGCCTCTTCAGTACCTGTGAAGGATAATAAAACTCTAGTGGTATTTAGCGGAGACTTGGATAAAGCTATTGCCTCCTTCATAATAGCCAATGGCGCTGCCTCCATGGGTAAAAAGGTTACCATGTTCTTCACCTTCTGGGGTTTGAACATTCTGCGAAAGCATGAGAAAGTTGCTGTGGAGAAAGGGCTTATGGATAAGATGTTTGGCATGATGATGCCCAGAGGAAGCAAGAGGCTGGGTCTGTCAAAGATGAACATGCTGGGCATGGGACCCAAGATGATAAGAAGTGTCATGAAAAACAAGAACGTTTCATCTCTGGAAGACCTGATAAAAGCAGCTATGGATAATGGCATCGAAATAGTAGCATGCCAGATGTCCATGGATGTAATGGGTCTGAAGCAGGAAGAACTCATAGATGGAATAAAAATCGGTGGAGTTGGCTACTACCTCGGTGAAGCTGAAGACTCCAATGTGAATTTGTTCATATAGACGCGTTGCCTGAGGTATTCCTATTGGGTTAGTCGCTGGTCGCTAGACTCTAGTCACTAGTCTCTGTGCTAGGATATTCCTCTGGGGTATTTAATTGTACAACTTCGATACTATAGCAAGCAAGAATAAGCATATGTGCAGTTCGCAAAGGTATTGATTTTGGTAACTCTAAAGCTCATATCCAAAGAAAAATCTAACGCCTCCCAAAGGGCCTCCATGCCCTGGAAGGCTTGGGCACCATCCGTGCTGCCCATACGATTTTTCTAAGGAAATTTCGCTAAGAGTTACTGGCAAAATCAATAAATATGTTCACTTGCACATATGCTTATTCTTTAGTTAGTGTAGCGTTCAAAGATATTAATGCTTTTATCCTGGACACAGCGATGTAGGGAACGGTTCATAACCGTTCCGCAACGCCAGCGTCTTACACTAGCTCTGTCATCCTGAGCGGCAAGCGAAGGATCTTATACCCAAGAGGAATATCCTGGCTACTTGCAACTCGTAACACGAAGCAGGACGAGATAGGAATACCTAAGGCAGCGCAACCAATTAAGCTCTATATACCGCCTTTAGCCTATTTATCTTTACTCCCTGTTCCATAAATTTTGTTTCATACTCAGTGGGTATGTTTTCCGGATCATTTTCTGAAGCCAAATCATATGTAATATTAATAATATCCAAGTTGGCAGCTCTAAACTCTTCAATGCTGAAGTCAAAGAGAGGTCTATT
>NZ_JAWLCK010000070.1:0-14816 GCF_041687175.1 Lutispora sp. | reverse complement strand
AGGCTATACTCCAAGAACCAAATATATAATAGAGAACAGTTCCAATGAAGCAAGAAACTTTAATCATAACTATGTAGGGACAGAGCATTTGCTTCTAGCCTTGTTGAGAGAAGGAGAAGGAATCGCAGCTCAAATACTCAAGGCGATGGGCTTAACTTTGGAATATGTAGAAAATGAGCTAAGAAAGCAATTAAGCAGCGAAGATAAAGCATCAGCAAGGTCAGGTACATCATCTGCCAAGAGAAAAGACACACCAAACCTGGACCAATTTGGCAGAGACTTAACTGAAATGGCCAAAGAGGGCAAATTAGATCCCATTATAGGAAGAGATAAGGAAACAGAAAGAGTTATTCAGATATTAAGCAGGAGGACAAAAAATAATCCGGTTTTGATTGGTGATCCTGGAGTGGGCAAGACAGCTATAGCAGAAGGCCTTGCACAAAAGATTGCAGAAGGAGCAGTTCCAGAAATACTGAAGGGTAAAAGAGTAGTGACCTTGGATTTGTCTGCAATGGTGGCAGGCTCAAAGTATAGAGGTGAATTCGAGGAAAGACTTAAAAATGTGATGAATGAGATAAGAGATTCCAAGAATGTAATATTGTTCATTGATGAAATGCATACCATCATCGGAGCCGGCGGAGCTGAAGGTGCAATAGATGCCTCCAATATTCTAAAACCTGCTTTAGCAAGAGGTGAGATACAAGCAATAGGTGCAACCACACTGGATGAATATAGAAAGCATGTGGAAAAGGATGCGGCATTGGAAAGAAGATTTCAGCCTGTAATGGTAGGAGAACCCAGCAAAGAAGAAGCTATTCAGATTTTAGAAGGCTTAAGAGACAAATATGAAGCCCATCATAAGGTGAAAATTACTGATGAATCCATAAGGGCAGCTGTAGAGCTATCTGACAGATATATAACCGACAGGTTCCTGCCTGATAAGGCAATAGATCTTATAGATGAGGCAGCCTCAAGAGTAAGGATAAAAACCTTTACTGCACCACCTGATGTAAAGAAGTTGGAAGAAGAGCTTGCCTCTTTGGAAAAGGAAAAAGCAGAAGCCATAAATACTCAAAACTTTGAAAAGGCAGCAGAGATAAGGGACAAGGAACAAGAAGTGAAAAAGGAACTTGAATCAGTTAAAAAGGAATGGAATGAAAAAGCCAATGATAATAAGCTAACAATCGGAGAAGAGGAAATCGCATACATTGTGTCTCTATGGACCGGAATACCTGTAACAAAATTAGCAGAGGAAGAATCAAAGAGACTTTTAAATCTTGAAAAGATTCTCCATGAAAGGGTAATAGGTCAGGAAGAGGCTGTAGAAGCCGTATCTAAGGCAATAAAAAGAGCCAGAGTGGGATTGAAAGATCCTAAGAGACCTGTAGGCTCCTTCATATTCCTTGGACCTACCGGAGTAGGAAAGACTGAGTTATCAAGGGCATTGGCCGAAGTATTGTTTGGTGACGAAAATGCCATGATTAGAATAGATATGTCTGAATATATGGAGAAGCATACTGTATCAAGGCTTATAGGATCTCCTCCAGGATATGTGGGATATGAGGAAGGAGGTCAGCTCACAGAGAAAGTGAGAAGAAAACCTTACTCAGTGGTATTGATGGATGAAATAGAAAAGGCACATCCCGATGTATTTAATATATTACTTCAGATTCTGGAAGACGGAAGGCTCACTGATGGTAAAGGCAGAACTGTAGATTTCAAAAATACCGTGGTTATAATGACATCAAATGTGGGAGCAAGCACCATTAAGAGACAGAAAGTAATGGGCTTTACCTCCGGTGCAGATGAAAAAGAGGAAGCATATGAAAGAATGAAGGACAATGTGCTGGAAGAGCTAAAAAGAACCTTTAGACCGGAATTCCTAAACAGAATAGATGATGTAATAGTATTCCATCAATTAGAAGAAGAACACTTAAAGGGTATAGTGGATTTAATGCTGAAATCCTTAATCAATAGAATAAAGGAAATAGATATTGATATAGATGTAACCGATGAAGCTAAAGCCTTGTTGGTAAAGAAAGGCTTCGATCCAGTTTATGGAGCAAGACCATTAAGGCGTGCTATACAGAAGATGGTAGAAGACAAACTTTCCGAGGAAATGCTTGCCGGTAATGTGAAGTCAGGCAGCAAAGTGCTGATAGACTCTGACGGCGAACATTTGGTATTTAAACAAGGAGTATTGAATTAATATTTGGTCCGTGCCGTGCTACCACCATTAGTTTTCAAGGGTTCTGAGCTGCGGCACGGGTTACTGTAATCCATCTCCGACGGAATACCCTAGGGAATGCAGTGGAAATGATATACAAAAATTATGCCGAAATATATAGAAAAATGAGACAAGCGTCCTAACGATGAAGGGAGGAATTAGAAGTGGCGAAGTTGAAAACTAAATATGTATGTACAGAATGTGGGTGTGAATCTCCTAAATGGATGGGCAAATGCCCTGAATGCAATCAATGGAACACATTTATTGAAGAAGTGGATACAAAACTAGCTGCAGGATCCTCCGCTTCATTGCTAAATGTGGCAAAGCCACAGAAGATGAATGATATATCCATGGAAGAGGAAATGAGACTTAGTACAGGATTTGGTGAGTTGGACAGGGTATTAGGAGGAGGCATTGTAAAAGGCTCGCTGGTGCTTGTAGGTGGAGATCCGGGAATTGGAAAGTCAACTCTTTTACTCCAATTATCAGATAATGTGGCGAAAAAGGGTCATAAAGTATTATATGTCTCGGGAGAAGAATCTGCAAAGCAAATAAAGATAAGAGCTCAAAGGATGAATTCAGATTCTGAAAGTATATATCTGCTGTCAGAAAACAATATGGAATATATACAACAAAATATTCAGGATATAAATCCTGATTTGTTGATCATAGATTCTATACAGACGGTTTATAACCCAAGCATATTGTCTGCGCCTGGTAGCGTAAGTCAAGTAAGAGATGCAACAGGCAATCTCATGAGGATTGCTAAAGGTGAAGGCATAACAGTATTCATTGTAGGGCATGTTACAAAAGCTGGAGCAATTGCAGGACCTAGAGTATTGGAACATATGGTGGATACGGTTTTATACTTTGAAGGTGATTCACATATGTCCTACAGGATTCTGAGAGCCGTAAAAAACAGATTTGGTTCTACAAATGAATTGGGCATATTCGAAATGGGTGATAGAGGACTGGCAGAAGTTATCAATCCCTCTCAAATGCTGTTATCAGGAAGGATGAAAGGAGTATCTGGCTCTGCCATAATAGCTTCTATGGAAGGCACTAGACCAATGCTCGTTGAGGTGC
Organism: Lutispora sp.; assembly: GCF_041687175.1. NCBI lineage: Bacteria > Bacillati > Bacillota > Clostridia > Lutisporales > Lutisporaceae > Lutispora > Lutispora sp. The sequence goes on along the minus strand of NZ_JAWLCK010000070.1, from coordinate 11,503 downwards.
AAGCTCTCTTAAGTTATACAAGCTTTGGAGTACCGAGAAGAGCAGCTACAGGTGCAGATTATAACAGAGTAGTCCTTCTTATGGCTGTCCTTGAGAAAAGAGTAGGACTCCAACTGCAAAACTATGATTCCTATGTAAATGTAGTAGGAGGAATTAAGCTGAATGAACCATCTTCAGATTTGGGAATCATTGCTTCAATAGCCTCCAGCTATAAGGATAAAGAAATAGATGATGGTACAGTCATAATCGGAGAGGTAGGTTTGGCAGGAGAAGTAAGAGCAGTAAATTTCATTGAAAAAAGAATAAATGAAGCCTATAAACTAGGTTTTAGTAAATGTATCATACCCTATAATAATTATAAGAATTTAAAGGATGTAGCAAATATCAAGGTTTATGGAGTGAGAAGTGTTGAAGAAGCACTGGATATAATAATATGAACCCTGCTATTTAAGCAGGGTTCATATTAAAACATATTGTATATTCCCAAAGTATTTATTTTTTCATATTCCTTTTCCAGCACGGTACTAAGACTTATACCTAAAGCATTGCAAAGCGATGTGATATAGAATATGTTGTTTCCTATTTCTTTTTCTATGATATCCTTACAATTTTCACAAAGCTCACCCTTTATATGGGAGCTCATGCAATTCTTTAAGTCTTCAATATCTGCATCCAAAGGGATTAGCTGTTTCTTTGCATCAACTTCAATGCAGCCACAATTTGTAACAGCTTTTGCTACAGCTCTGTTGACCCGGGACTGAGATTCTTCAAGTTTTGTCATAATATCCAAAATGCTCTTGTGCCTTATCAAAAGCTCGGATACGCTCTGTTGGAAGTCTTCGCATATAAAATCCTTCAATGTATATCACTCCTAAGCTCATGTATACATAAACTGTACTATAAGATAATTATAGAGTGATACAATTTAGTTGTCAATGTAAAAAAAACATTGACAAGCCTTAATATATGTGATATTATTCAACATTTAATGACGAAATACTACATATTGTAGGTGAATATCTATTAATTGGAGGGATTTCATGTTTCATGTTGGAGATAAAGTTGTGTATCCTATGCATGGTGCAGGAACAGTAGAGTCCATTGAAGATAGAGAAGTATTTGGTGAAGTATCCAGGTATTATATAATAAAGATGATATTGGGGCAGATAAAGGTTATGGTACCCGTTGACAAAGCAGAATCAATAGGTATAAGAAAAATAACCGATAAAAAAGGATATGATAAGGTGGTGAGTATACTTTCAGGAAAATCCAAGGCTATGGACAAGAAATGGAACATAAGATTCAGGGAAAATGAAGCGAGGCTTAAAAAGGGAGACATCAATGATATTGCAGAGATTGTAAATTATCTTAACTACATGAATAAAAGGGGCAAACTTTCAACAGGGGAAAAAAAGATGCTGGAGCAATCAAAGCAGATGATTATAAGTGAAATGGCATTGATTCAAAATATGGATTATGAGCAAATGGAGGTTGAAGTAAACAAAATATTAAATATCTGTGAACTTTAACAATCAGGGTTTTTAAAAAATAAGAAGTCTGTTATAATTATCATGAATTTCTTATGGTTTAAAAATTCCTGGTTTGGATATACTTAAAAGGAGGTGAGAAAAATTGATAAGAAAAATACTTGTTTGGATTTTAACTTTACTGGGAATTGCTTTGGGATCTGAGGCAACATATCTATTATTAAGATTTCTGAATGTAACACATCTCTTCGGCTATGAAATTACTGACTTTAGGAGAATACTAGCAATTGTATTATCTGGAATTATTGGCGGAATTATATTTTACTTAATAGCACCTTGGATTATTAACAGAGGCAGACAATCGACAAATTATGTAGAAAGAATGCTGCAAAAGGTTCCTACTAACGAAATTATTATAGGTGCTATAGGTTTGATAATTGGACTTATAATTGCAAATCTAATAAGCGGTCCTTTAAAGCTTCTGCAGATAGCTTGGCTTACAAGCATAATATCCACATTGTTATATATTCTATTGGGCTACCTGGGTATTAGCATTGCTACCAAGAAAAAGGACGATCTTGTAAATATTTTCTCCTTTTTGAAGAAAATAAATATTAAGGATAAAGATAAGGCAAATAAACCGGAACACAAAGTGCAACCGAAAGTATTAGATACAAGTGTCATAATAGATGGTAGAATTGCAGATATTGTAAAAACCGGATTCGTAGAAGGACCTTTAATCATACCAACTTTTGTATTGGAAGAGCTTAGACATATTGCGGATTCTTCCGACGGGCTAAAAAGAAACAGAGGAAGAAGAGGTCTTGATATATTAAATAAGATTCAGAATGATATGGATATACCTGTTGAAATAATTGAAAAAGATTTTGATGATGTAAATGAAGTAGATACTAAGCTGTTGAAAATAGCACAATTGCTTGGAGGAAAAGTTGTTACAAACGACTACAACTTGAATAAGGTTGCAGAGTTTCAGAGGGTTCCAGTATTAAATATAAATGAACTTGCCAATGCAGTGAAGCCTGTTGTACTGCCAGGTGAAGAAATGATAGTATTGGTAATAAAAGATGGCAAGGAGACTGGCCAAGGAGTTGCATATCTGGACGATGGCACCATGATTGTAGTTGATGGAGGAAGAAAATTTATTGGTGATACCATTACAGTTGTGGTTACCAGTGTGCTTCAAACTGCAGCGGGTAGAATGATCTTTGCAAAACCCAAATCTGCAGCAGATAAGGTATCATAGAATTGAGGATGGCATTTATGAATACGGCTGTTGTTGTAGCTGGTGGAAAGGGCACCAGAATGAATAGCAACATTAATAAAGTTTATTTAAACATCAAGGGCAAGGCTGTTCTTGCCCGCACCCTTGATGTTTTTTTTGCATCCGATTATATAGATGAGATAGTGTTGGTTATCGGTGAAGGCGATGAAAAACTTTGTAGAGAAAGGGTTTTAAATTATATTAACATCAATAAGCCTTTTAAGGTGGTAAAAGGTGGAAATGAAAGACAGGACTCGGTTTATAATGGTATCAGAAATGTGAGTAAGGATACTGATATAATACTTATACATGATGGTGCAAGGCCCTTTATAACAGAAGATATTATAATGAAATCAATCAAAGAAGCGAAAGTTTGGGGAGCCGTTACGACAGGTATGCCTGTTAAAGACACCATAAAGATTGTAAACCAAGAAGGCTTTATTGCAAAGACTCCTGATAGGTCATGCTTGTGGCTCACACAGACTCCTCAGACATTTGCAAGCCATGTTATAGTACAAGCCTATGAGTTCTGTCAAATTAAGGGGATAAAAGCTACTGACGATGCTATGTTAGCTGAGGCAATGGGACTTAATGTTAAAATCATTGAGGGATCCTATGATAATATAAAAATAACAACACCTGAGGACATGGCTCTTGCAGAACTAATTCTGGAATCAGGGAGGATTAAGAATGTATAGAGTTGGCAATGGTTACGATGTACATAGGTTAGTTGAAGGACGCAGGCTGATTTTGGGAGGTGTGGAAATACCATATGAAAAGGGTCTTCTAGGTCATTCAGATGCAGATGTATTGGTTCATGCCATTATGGATGCACTTCTTGGAGCTTGCGGCAAGAGAGATATTGGAGCCCTGTTTCCTGATACAGATGCTGACTATAAAGATATATCAAGCCTAGTTTTGCTTAATAAGGTATCCCAGATACTAATAGATCTAGGTTATAGAATATCAAACATTGATAGCATAATAGTAGCCCAAAGACCTAAGCTTTCCCCTTACATAGACCATATGAGAAGCAAAATTGCTGGTGTTTTGAATATTGAGATTGATAGAATAAATATAAAAGCTACAACCTCTGAAGGCCTGGGTTTTACAGGTACGGGAGAAGGAATTTCAGCCTACGCGGTGGCTTGTCTATATTCCATAAGAATAGGTGATTAATATGAGAAAGGGCAATAAGATAACTATTTTTGCCATAATTATAATCATTATGATGGGTTTTTATGCTAAACTGAATATGCCTATGAGCAATATAGGCAAATATGCTAATAAAATAACTTATTTAGACCATGAATATGTATATACTGAAACAATAAAAGCATCCCCTCTTAAATTTATAAAAGGTGAAAGGGGAAGCGATGAGGGTTTCAGAGTATTGATAATGCGTAAAGACAAAAGAAGTGAAGTTCCTGAGGAAGTATATATTTACATAGGTAATAGAGAATATTTGAAATATATTATAAGCTATTGACACAATGTTGCTTTTTTTTCATAATATTATATAAATAATACTATAAGCTAATAATGATGCTGTGATCGGGAAGAGTAAATATATGAAAACCAGCAGAGATAAGCCTCCACCGGCTGAAAGGGGCTTTTGGGAATAATATTTTGAAGTGCGCCCGTTAGCACCTGTGGTGAAACAAGTAGCCATAGGCGGCGATGCCGTTAAAGGTCCGAGTAATAAAAGAGTGGAACCGCGTCATATGTCGCCTCTTATGGAGGCGGCTTTATTTTTTCTAAATGGGAAATAATAAAACTATTTTTTATTATACTAAAATATATAAACGGAGGGATAGCAATGAGAATATTTAATACGATGACCAGAAAAAAAGAGGAATTTGTTCCTTTGGTACCAGGAGAGGTTAGAATGTACTCCTGCGGACCTACTGTATACAATTACTTTCATATAGGTAATGCGAGGCCTTTCATAATGTTTGATATATTGAGAAACTATTTTGAGTATAAGGGGTACAAGGTTACCTTTGTACAGAATTTTACCGATGTGGATGATAAAATTATAAAGAGGGCTAAGGAAGAAGGCATTACTGAAAAAGAAGTTGCAGATAAATATATCGAGGAATATTTTAAGGATGCAGAAGGTCTTGGTATCAGAAGAGCTGATTATCATCCAAGGGTAACAGAACTTATACCTGATATAATAAACATTGTAAAAAAGATTCAGGATAATGGTTTCGCTTATGAAGTAAATGGGGATGTTTATTTTGACACAGCTAAATATAAAGAATATGGCAAGTTGTCAAAGCAGAACCTGGAAGAGCTTGAGGCTGGCGCAAGAGTAGATGTAGGTGAACAGAAAAAGAACCCTATGGACTTTGCTCTGTGGAAAAGTCAAAAACCGGGAGAACCTGCTTGGGAAAGCCCATGGGGAATGGGAAGACCCGGATGGCATATCGAATGCTCTGCCATGTCCATGAAGTATCTGGGAGAAACTATAGATATCCACTCTGGTGGACAGGATTTGATTTTCCCCCACCATGAAAATGAGATAGCTCAGAGTGAAGCAGCTACAGGAAAGACCTTTGCAAGATATTGGATGCACAATGGTTTTATCAATGTAAATAATGAAAAGATGTCCAAATCCCTAGGTAATTTCTTTACAGTCAGAGACATAAGTAAAATGTATGATCTTGAGGTTGTAAGGCTGTTTATGATATCCTCCCACTATAGAAGCCCAATAAACTTCAGCAAAGAACTATTGGATAGTACAAAGAACAGTTTGGAAAGGTTGTATATTGCCAAGAATAATCTATTGCACCTTTTAGAAAATGCAAAGGATAAGGCTGAAACCGAAGAGGAAAAAGCATTAAGGGATAAATTATTGACTCATAAAGAAGCATTTATAGAGGCTATGGATGATGACTTGAATACTGCTGATGGTGTTTCTGCCATATTTGATTTGGTCAGGGACATTAATTCCAATATTGATGAAAATTCATCGAAAAGCCTAATCCAGTTTGCATATGATTTATATATGGAACTGGCAGGTGTTCTGAGAATAGTTAATAAGAAGGAAGAAAGCCTTGATGATGAAATTGAAAAGCTTATTGAAGAAAGACAGAAGGCAAGAAAAGAAAAGAATTGGGCTTTGGCAGACAAAATAAGAGATGACTTGAAGAACAAAGGAATTATTCTTGAGGATACACCTCAGGGAGTAAAATGGAGAAGAGCATAGATTTATGGATAAAGGAAATAAGTCTATGGAACATGAATCAATAAGTGAAGAGTACAGTCAATATGTAAGAAAAATAGAAGATGATATAATGAGTGATGTGAAGCCATCAGATATACAGATGTATAACCCTGCCATACTTGCATATATTGGTGATTCGGTATACGAACTTTTTGTGAGAACACTCCTTGTATCAAAAGGAAGTGTGCAGGTTTCAAAGCTTCATAAAAAAGCGATACTGTTTGTTAAGGCCAAGGCTCAGGCAGAGATGGTTGATAAGCTGGAAAACTATCTTACTGACGAAGAAAAGGACATAGTAAGAAGAGGGAGAAACGCAAAAACCCATTCCATGCCGAAAAATGCAGATTTGGCTGATTACAAGCATGCTACAGGCTTTGAAGCTTTATTAGGTTATTTGTATCTTAATAATAGAATGGATAGGCTTATGGAAATACTGCATCTGATAATTGAGATAAGCGGAGAAAATGAATAAGGAATGCAATATTGCATTCCTTATTCATTTAGGCACAAAAATGCTTCGGAGCAATTTTTGCAGCCATCAGGATTTACCGGTACACATTTTTTTGGTAGAACTTCAAGGGGGCGCATCATATCATGATCCTCGTGTTCTAATATATGGCAGTGATATACATATCTGCCGGTGTAGGGGCCAAAACGCATGGCAATACGAGTTACAAAACCTGGCGGAGCCTGAATAGTGTCCTTCCAGCCTCTTTCATTGGCAGGGGGTAGCTCTGGTTCACCGGTAAAGAGTAATTGGCCGGTAAGGTTGTAGGCATCTGTATCAAAGGGTGTCCGATCTAAAACCTGGAATTGGATTTGATGCACATGAATAGGATGGAATGCAATTCCTTGATTTATAAGTCTCCATATTTCAAGTTCTCCTACAATAGGGTTTTCAGTAATTCCATCCATATACTCATGATTGCTTAATAGGAATAGCAATCTGTTAAAATTGTCTGTAGTTACATCAAAACTTATATCTCTGATTCTGCTTGCATCACATTCATTATATCTCTTAATGTTGCTTAAGAACTGAGGTACGCTGCTGGTATCCTCTCCATTTCGTTCTATAACTCTAAACTGCATAACCAATCCAGTGGTTTGCGGATCCGGCGGAGCTCCAAAATCAAAGGGTATTCTAGCCGTATTAGTCATAACAATATTAGTACCTACTCGTTGATTTGTAAAATCAATAACAACATCCATGCGTTCTGAAGGAGCTATTACTATTTCGTCCAATCTTACAGGACGCTGCAGTAAACCTCCATCTGAGCCTATCTGTATGAACTGCTGTCCTGAATCCAGGCTTAGACGGTAGAATCTTTGATTTGAGCCGTTTAAAATACGAAAACGATATTTTCTCTGTTCCACTTCCAGATAGGGCCATGCTTTTCCATTAACCACAATAGTATCACCTGTGAAGCCAGGGGTAATTGAAGGGTTAGGGAAATCAGGAGGAGGATTAGGAACATTAACTGTAGTTGGATAAAACAATGAGCCGTCCTCATTAAATGTTTTGTCCTGTATAACCAAAGGTATCTCATATCTGCCTGAAGGCAAATTCAAAGCTCGTTCTTCCTCATTGCGTATGATATACATTCCGGCCAGTCCGGCATAAACATTTAAACGAGTAATTCCCAGCGCATGATCATGATACCAAAGGGTAGCTGGACGTTGATTATTTGGGTATTTATAAATTTTATGGGCAAAACGAGGTCCACATTTTGCAAAGTCTCTAGTATACCAGGCATCCGGATAGCCATCGCTATCAGGTTCGACTTCGGCTCCATGCAAATGGACAACAGTGCGCACCTGGGGCATATCTTTGCCTGCACCATGAATACTATTGTCGATTGGCAGGAAATGTTCATCGGGTAAGTTGTTTATCCACTTTACATGAACACATTCACCCTGTTCAGCTTCTATAGTAGGTCCTGGAAGCTGCGCCTCGTATCCCCATACTTTTGATTCAGGAAGTTCGCTGTGAAACTTGTGAAAGAACTCTTCCATTTTTACTTCATAATATGTGACTCCCTTAGTTCGTTCTTTCGGTTTAAGAACTCTAGGTATAGGGAGAGGATCCAGGAAAGGTGTAAGAGCCATATAATATCACTCCTATAATATTATTGGGTATTTCCTTATTCATACTTATGTAACAAGTGCTAAAATGTTACATAATAAGGAGAACACACAACTCGTGACTATTTTCATATGGACAAACCTATCCAATAACTTTAAAATGTATATATAATATTTGGTGAAAAATAGTATGAAATGGGGATAGATGTAAATGAAGGTTGAATTAATACGCTATACTCCTGAACCGGAGAAACTGGTGGCTGCAGCTGCAAAACTGTGCTACTCAAAGATTGGCATAGATGGCATACTGGACGGATTAGACCAGGAAAAGACAGAAAGATTCCTCAACATGTTAATGGACTTAGGTCATGAAAGTCCTATAGAGCATGTTTCTTTTACATTTGGAGTTGAAGGAGTCAGCAGAGTTCTAACTCATCAACTGGTGAGACATAGGATTGGTTGTTCTTACTCGCAGCAATCTCAAAGATATGTAAAGTTAGAACAATTCGAATACATAATTCCACCACAAATAGCTGCTATAGAAGAAGCACGTGAGTTATTTGTCAGAGCAATGGAAAAGGATCAGGAAGTATATAATAAATTAGTAGAAATACTATATAAAGAGAATTATAAAAAATGCATGGAAGAAGGAAAAACGGAGAAACAGGCATCTCAAATGGCTGAAAAAGCTTCAATAGAGGATGCAAGATATGTTTTTCCAAATGCCTGCGAAACCAAAATCGTATTTACCATGTCAGCTAGAGCATTATTTAACTTTTTCAGAACGAGATGCTGTGAAAGAGCCCAATGGGAAATAAGAGAAATGGCGACAGAGATGCTGAAAAAAGTAAAAGAAATTGCTCCTGTGCTGTTTAAACACGCTGGGCCAGGATGCTTGAACGGCCCATGTCCCGAAGGAAATATGAGCTGCGGAAAATCAAGAGATATTAGAGAAAAATTTAGCAAATTTTAAGCTTATTAATTAGTTTTCCAAGGCGTGCACGATGATATAGTTATAAAGAATACGTATTTGACATAATGAAAATAATAAAACTGAAAAATAGCAAAGAAGGATGATGCATATGGTATTTGGCAAAGAAAAAAGAAAAAGTAAAGATAAACGAGATAAAAAGGGAAAAGTTCAAGCTAAAAAGTCTAAAGCTGCGTTTAAGGCCATGGAGAAAAAAACAAGGCCAAGATATGAAGAGGCAGATGAAAGAGATGATTACTATATTAATCTGATAGAAGGAAGAAATCCAGTATTAGAAGCATTGAAATCAGGAAGGGAAATAGATAAGCTCTTTATTCAAAGCGGACAGCTGGAAGGTTCCATTAGACAAATCATAGCATTGGCAAGAGAGAAGAATATACTCATCAAGGAAGTAGACAAGGCTAAACTTGATAAAATGTCCCAAACAAAGAGCCACCAAGGAGTTATTGCATCTGCTGCCCTATATAAATACTATGAAGTTGATGATATATTGGAGATAGCGAAGCAGAAAGAGGAAGATCCATTTATAGTGATACTGGATGAAATAACAGATCCTCAGAATCTGGGCTCAATTCTCAGAAGCTGCGATGCAGCAGGAGTTCATGGAGTGATCATTCCAAAGAGGAGGGCAGCAAGTCTGACACCTATAATCGGCAAAATATCTGCAGGGGCGGTAGAATATGTACCTGTAGCTAAGGTTACCAATATAAATCAAACCATCAATTATCTGAAGGAAAAGGGTGTATGGGTTGCAGGTGCAGATGCAGAAGGCGAGAAATACTATGAAAAGGATATGACGGGGCCATTGGCTCTGGTAGTTGGGAGCGAAGGCAAAGGACTTGGAAGGCTGATAAAGGAAAATTGTGATTTTATTGTAGGGATACCCATGTCAGGACAAATATCATCCCTAAATGCAGCTGTATCCTGTGCGGTTATCATATTCGAAGCTAAGAAACAGAGGCTTCAACAAAAAACTGCAGGCAGTCTACAGGAAGGAAGCATCCATTAAAACAAGTTTAAGCCATTAAACATTGAAAGAATACCTGATAGTCGATGGATCCAACATAATCAAAAAATTGGGGAGAACTAGAAGAAGCATCAAAAAGGATGGACAAGGGTCATATAAACAAATCAAAGTATGATGGAAACCATGATATCACAAGAAAACTTGAGAGTATAAGGAGACAAAAAGAATGGTTTCTTATACTAATATATGTATTTATACTTATCCTTGAAAAACACTGATTAAATATGTATAATAAGATAGATGATAAGAGCTAAAAAGAGCTTGGAGGCGATATAGTGGAAGCAAAAGCAAAAAAAGATGAGGCATTAAGCTTTGATAGCATGATGGACGAAGAATTAGTCTTAAGTGCCAGAGACGGAGATAAGGAAGCCTTGGAGTATATAATAAACAAGTACAAAAACTTTGTAAGGGCAAAAGCCAGATCATATTTTCTCATCGGTGCGGATAGAGAAGATATAGTTCAGGAAGGAATGATCGGATTATATAAATCTATAAGAGATTTTAAAAATGATAAACTGTCATCTTTCAGAGCTTTTGCAGAGCTTTGTATAACCAGGCAAATCATAACTGCTATCAAGACGGCCACTAGGCAGAAACACATTCCACTAAATTCGTATATTTCCCTTAACAAACCGATTTATGACGAAGAATCGGATAGAACACTTTTAGATATTCTGACGGCTACAAAAATAACAGATCCGGAAGAATTGATAATCAGTAGAGAGGAACTTTGCTCCATAGAATCCAAAATTGGAGAAATACTTAGTGATTTGGAATTAGAAGTACTTATGTCATACCTTCAGGGTAAGTCCTATCAAGAGATTGCAGTTGATTTGGACAGGCATGTAAAATCTATTGATAATGCGCTTCAAAGGGTAAAAAGGAAGTTGGAAAAGTTTCTCGAGACTAATGATGCTTAGTTATATTGACAAATAAGTTGGGGAATATTATAATAACTAATTAGTTACTCTGGTTTAAAGATGGGGAAATTCCCGAGTGGCCAAAGGGGGCAGACTGTAAATCTGTTGTCTCAGACTTCGGTGGTTCGAATCCACCTTTCCCCACCATACTCTGCGGGCATAGTTCAGTGGTAGAATTCCAGCTTCCCAAGCTGGCCGTGCGGGTTCGATTCCCGTTGCCCGCTCCAGAAAATATGCCCATGTAGCTCAGCAGGTAGAGCACCGCCTTGGTAAGGCGGAGGTTCGCCGGTTCAAGCCCGGTCGTGGGCTCCATTTTATGATACACCAGGCAGAGTTTATTAACCAGAACGTATATTAATAAAACTTTATATTTTAATTGTTACATATAAAGGAGGAAAATAAAAAAATGGCAAAGGCAAAATTTGAAAGAACCAAACCCCATGTAAACATAGGAACCATAGGACACGTTGACCATGGTAAGA
>NZ_JAWLCK010000069.1:0-14902 GCF_041687175.1 Lutispora sp. | reverse complement strand
TTTGTTTGACAAAGAAAAACCCCTATGATAAAATATTACGGTGTAGGCATATCCGCTCGGGTCGGGTTTAAAAATATTACCTTGAGTCCGGCGAGACTTATTTTGAAGGAGGTGCAATGCCTAATGTATGCAATAATTAAAACAGGTGGAAAACAGTACAGAGTCACTGAAGGTGATGTAATCTTTGTAGAAAAGCTTCCTTATGCTGAGGGAGACAAAGTTAAATTTGACGAGGTTCTTTTAGTAGGCGGAGACGGCGAAATCAAAACAGGAACTCCTGTTATTGATGGAGCTAGTGTTGAAGCTACTGTACTTAAAAACGGAAAAGCAAGAAAAATAATCGTTTTCAAGTACAAACCGAAAAAGGATTACAGAAGAAAACAGGGACACAGACAGCCATATACAAAAGTTCAAATTGATAAAATTAATGCTTAACCCATATGATTACAGTAAATATTTTAATGTCGGCAGATGATAAGGTAAGAGAGCTAAAGGTTACTGGACATGCTGATTATAGTGAATATGGCAGTGATATTGTATGCAGTGCCGTGTCCGCTTTAACCCAAACAGCTCTATTAGGCCTTATGAATGTCGCTAAATTAGATATAGAATACTGTGTCAATGAAGGCTTTTTAAGCTTTACTATACCTGTTATAGAGGATAGAGATGCAAGACTTAAAGCCTGGGCAATATTGGACACCATGGTTATGGGTCTAGAAAATATATCGGAGAATTACTCACCTTATGTAAGGATAGTAGTTAAAAGGGAGGTGTAATTTATGTTTAACATAAATCTTCAATTGTTTGCTCATAAAAAAGGAGTAGGTAGTTCAAGAAACGGTCGTGACAGCCAAGCCAAGAGATTGGGTGTGAAAAGAGCTGATGGTCAGGCAGTAAATGCTGGTTGTATTATAGTAAGACAAAGAGGCACCAAGATTCATCCTGGTAACAATGTTGGAAAAGGTAAAGATGACACATTGTTTGCTATGATAGAAGGTGTTGTAAAATTTGAGAGAAAGGGCAAGGATAAGAAACAGGTAAGCGTTTATCCTGTAGCTTAGTTGCTTAATCAGTCAGATATTTGTAGGTGCAGCAAAGCTGTACCTTTTTTGTTATAAATAGTTCCGATAGGATAAAACTAATACATATGTCTATAATAGTGTTGAAATAGCCAATGAAAAAGAGGTGAAAAATATGTTCATAGATAAAGCAAAGATATATATAAAAGCTGGTGACGGAGGAGACGGCAGAGTATCCTTCAGAAGAGAAAAATATGTACCAAACGGAGGTCCTGACGGCGGCGATGGGGGAAACGGAGGAAGTGTAATACTCGTTGCAGACGAAAGTATGAGAACTCTAATGGACTTCCGATATAAAAGAAAACATATAGCAGAAAATGGGGAGATGGGCGGAGCAAATAATCGCTATGGAAAAAGCGGAGAGAATTTATACATTAAAGTGCCTGTGGGAACAATAATATATGATGAAGAGACTAAGAGAGCTTTAGGAGACTTAAGGCATGATGGGCAGGAGTTAATAATCGCCAGAGGAGGAAAAGGAGGCAAGGGCAATGCTCATTTTGCCACATCCACCAGGCAGGCTCCGAGATTTGCTCAACCAGGCGAAAAAGGGGAAGAAATATGGATTGAGCTAGAATTAAAGCTTATAGCTGATGTAGGTTTAGTAGGATTCCCCAATGTAGGTAAATCTACTCTTCTATCTGTTGTAACAGCAGCAAGACCTAAAATAGCAAATTATCATTTTACTACCCTATCACCCAATCTGGGTGTTGTAGAGTTGGATTCTAGCAGAAGCTTTGTGATGGCAGATATTCCTGGACTTATTGAAGGGGCCCACCAAGGTGTAGGGCTGGGTCATGATTTCTTAAGGCATGTTGAAAGAACAAAGGTAATAATACATGTGCTTGATGTTTCAGGAATAGAGGGAAGAGATCCAGTTGAAGACTTCAGAAAGATTAATGATGAATTAAAGCTATACAGTGAAAAGCTTGCTTCTAAACCTCAAGTCATAGCATGTAATAAGATGGATATACCTGGTTCAGAAGAAAATTTCGAGAGAGTGAGGCTTTTCTTATCAGGAGAAGGCTATGATATTTTTCCAATCTCTGGAGCAACTAAGATGGGCATTAAGCCTATGTTGGATAGAGTATATAATATTTTAGAAACTATGGAAGATGAAGAAGAAATTGTTGAAGTAGACAAGGATTTGTTGTATCATAAATATGAAGATGAAAAGGATTTCACAATAAGAAGGGAAAATGAAGTATATGTTGTTGAAGGACCTTTAGTTGAAAGACTTTTAGCATCTGTCAATATGGATGACAGCGACTCTGTCAAATACTTTCAACGTGTTATTAGAAAGAGAGGTATTATCGATGAGTTGAAAAGTATGGGTGTAAATGATGGTGATACCGTAAAAATGGGTAGTCTTGAGTTTGAGTATTATGATTAACAAGGTGGAGGTCAATTTAAAATCATGGACTGCATACAATGTGAAAATTGTAAACAGAATACTTCAACATATTTCTGTATAGCAAAGAATCAAATAGTAATTAATGAGAACTATGTACAGAATGCGGAAAAGAGCAGAAGTGGGTGGAAGAAAGGAGAGCCTAATTACGAGACTCATCGAAGAAAAACCAGAAAAGAAATAGAAATATAAAGCAGCATTATAGCAGACGAAAGTCTGCTTTTAAAATATGTTAAAATAGGAGGAACTATGTTAAGTAGTAAACAAAGAGCCTTTTTAAGAGGATTGGCGAACAGTCTGGAGGATGTATTTCAAATAGGTAAGGCAGGGATAACATCATCAATTGAAAAAGAAATTGATGCCTGCTTGGAATCAAGGGAACTGATAAAGATCAAGATATTAGACAATTGCCCTCTTGATGCCAGAGAAGCAGGTGAAGAATTGGCTTCTGCCATTGGGGCAGATGTGGTACAGGTCATAGGCAACAAGTTTGTATTATATAGGGAATCCAAAGAGAAACCACATATACAACTGCCTAAGTAGGAAAGGTTAGGGTGAGGATATGAAAAAGAGTATTGCAATGGTACTCAGTATATTGATTATTATTGCAATGGTGCTTCCCATAATATTATCTTTGCTTAATGTTCAATAAGCATTAAAGATTACTGAAGAATGTAAAGGGGGATTAACATGGAATTGGGTTTAATTACCATAGTATCAGCCTTGCATGATCTTACTTCAATAGAAAACTCTCATTATGAGCTGATAAGCAACTTGAGGCGGTATTTCTCAGTCCGGTTTATTACACCTGCTGAGGCAAAATATGTGAATATTCCTTTAATATTTGTAGCTTCAGGAGGAACGGAAGAGATGTTTAGAAACATCTATGATGAGCTTCCTCAGCCTATACTATTGCTCACAGATGGACTCCATAATTCTTTAGGTGCTTCCTTGGAGATACAGTCCTGGATAAAGAGTGTAGGTGGTATATCTCAAATACTTCACGGTAAGCCCGAATACCTTAAGAAAAGGATTGAAACCTTAAGTCATATTGCCAGTGTTTACGACATAATAAGAAAGTCTAATATAGGTATTATAGGTTTTCCATCTTCGTGGCTTATTTCAAGCGATGTAAACTATGCTGAGGTAAAAAAGAAGTGGGGTATAAACTATAGGAATATCGAGCTGTCTGAAGTATCAGATATGCTGAAAACTGTATCTTATGATGAATCAGTGAGAATAGCTGATAAGTTTATTAACAGTTCGGCAGGCATAGAAGAACCCACAAGGGAAGAGGTCATAGATGCTTCAAAAATATATTTAGCTGTAAAGGGATTATGCAAAAAAAATAGACTGGATGCTCTGACATTGAAGTGTTTTGATGTATTAGAAAAACATAATATATCAGGTTGTCTTGCTTTATCTTTGCTAAATGACGAAGGGATCATAGCTGGATGTGAGGGAGATAGCCAGTCAGTATTTTCCATGTATCTTGCCAAACTTATAACAGGTGAAACTCCATTTATGTCAAATCCATCGCTGATTGATCATGAAACCAATGAAGTGGTTTTTGCTCACTGCACTATAGCCACATCCATAACAGAAAAATACATTATAAGGAATCATTTCGAATCTCTAAAAAGCGTTGGAATTCAAGGACAAATTAAGAAAGGACCTGTTACCGTAATAAAATGTGGTGGATCGGGCTTAGACAAATACTTCCTGTCAAGGGGAGAAATATTGGAGAACTTGAATAATTCAAATATGTGCAGGACTCAGTTAAGAATTAAACTTCATGAGAGCATAGATTATTTCTTTAAGAATCCTATTGCTAATCATCATATAATAATTCCAGGGGATCACACAGAAATTATTCAAGAATTTATGGATACCATGAATTGTATTAGAATAAAATAGCATGAGAGGCTATTGGCCTGCTCATGCTATTTTATTCTTTTTTTGACATGTAATTATTATTGGACATGCTTTGAAGCATTATGAGGAAGTCGTGTACTTTCTCGTAGAGTAAACCAGTAAAAAACCATGCTACAGCAAAATCCAATCTTATGTAGCCGTTTATAGACAGTACTCCATTACCATAGTCCCATGGACAGTGGCCTAGTATGCTTTCCAAGGCCCAGCCACAAATATATTCTATGGTAAATATGATTATAACCCAGATACCTCCTCTCAGATATGTATTCCAATTCCTGATTCTATTGTGAATTGGTTCAAGAAACATTCCCATACCGTAGATAAAAAACATCCACATATAGGTGAAGCTATAGAGCATGAAATTACCGTGAATCAGGGAACCTAGGCCGGTCCATAAGATTTCCAGACACCAACCTATCAAACCGTAAGCCATAAACCTATAAAATTTATCTCTCATAGTATTAGTATGTACACTGCAATGACTTATATGTTTGTATATATTTGCTAGAAGATGCAAAAAGCCCCGTTGATTTATCAACGAGGCTTTCTAATCTATTGAATTATGCGCTAGCTGCTTTTCCCTTGTATTCTGGTGCAGATGGATCATCTTCAAGCTTCATCATAGTTATACCTGTATAGCCGAATACGATTGATACTATTGGGCTTATCCAGTTTAGTATAGCATATGGAATATACTCAATTGTAGGAATTCCCAAATAACCTGACATTGCTGCACCGCATGTATTCCATGGGAATAATGAGGATGTCATAGTACCTGCATCTTCCAAGCATCTTGAAAGGTTTCTTGGTGCTAATCCTCTCTTATGGAATTCATCTTTGTACATTTTACCAGGAAGAACTATTGCAAGATACTGATCTCCAGCCAAACCATTAACAAATATTGAAGAAATTATTGTAACTGTTACCAAAGAACCTGTGCTCTTTGCAAAGCCAAGTATTCTCTTAGCTAAAACATCAAGCATGCCTGTTTTTTCAAGCATTCCACCGAATGTTAAAGCGCAAAGTATCAAGGATATGGTCCACATCATGCTCTGCAAACCACCACGGGTTAGCAGGTCATCAAGTAACTGGTTTCCTGTCTCAGAAACTACACCGTATTGCATTGCATCCAACACTGCTCCAACAGAAGCACCTTGAAATAGTAAAGCAGCAAGTCCACCAAGGACAGTACCTATCATCAAGCCTGGTATAGCTGGTGTCTTCATAGCAACTAAAACTATAACTATTACTGGAACGATTAGCAGTATAGGACTGATATTAAAGTTTGAGCTCATGATATTTAGAAGTTCGTTGATAGCTGGAACATCGAGTTCTTTACCAGCAAATCCTGCTCCCATAATACCGAATGCGATAAGAGCTATGACGTAACTAGTACCTGTAGTAAAGAACATATGTTTAATGTGATCGAAAAGATTTGCTCCAGCCATGGCTGGTGCAAGATTTGTAGTATCAGATAGAGGTGATAACTTATCACCAAAATATGCACCGGAAATTATTGCACCGGCTGCCATTGGTCCAGGAACTCCAAGACCTGCTGCAACACCCATAAGGGCTATACCAACTGTACCTGCTGTTGTCCAGGAACTACCTGTTGCAAGAGATACTATACTGCAGAGTATCATTGAAGCGATAAGGAAGAAGGATGGTGATAATACCTGCAAACCGTAGTAAATTAGAGTAGGAACTATACCGCCTAGAATCCATGTTCCGATGATCATACCTATGATTGCGAGAATTAATATTGCTTGCATAGTACCCATGATAGTGTTTATAAAGCCTTCTTCAATCTCTCCCCAAGTAAAGCCTAGTCTGTAGACAGCTATTAATGTAACAATAATTGAGCCTAAGACTAGAGGGATATGGACATCTCCTCCTTCAACTAATATGGTGTACATTAATATTCCTATGGTGAGTATAATGGGGATTAAGGCATCCAGTACTGTAGCTTCTCTACGCTGCCTTGTTTTGTTGGTCATCTTCATAACTCCTTTCTTAATGAAATGATAATAATTTCTATCTTTGGTACCACAGATGAAATATAATAGGACATATAAATAAAGTTGTCAAAAATATATTACATCTGTAGTTTATCAATGATAGAAAATATACTTTGATTTTATTATCTCAAAAGATAGGAATAATGTAAATAGTGAAATTAATCTGAAAAATGAGACATGATGGATTATACCTCACATTTCTCTATTTATGACAAGAAATTTACATATATATAATAATTTGAGCATATACCAGATATTATACATTGAACATTGTAATATTTTGATTTCTATGAAAAAATCAATTGAAATAATCTTGAGAATATAGTATGCTCTAATTAATCTCTAAAAAAAATATGTTAGGGGGTAATTAAAATGGTTAGGTTCATTGTAGGTGAGAAAGGCACCGGTAAGACTAAGCTGATGATTGATATGGCAAATGAAGTTTCAAAAGCTTCTAAAGGTCACGTTGTGTACATCGACAGAGACAATAATCATATTTACGATTTGGATAGAAGTCTTCGATTCATCAATGCTGGAGAATTTCAGATTGAGAATTTGAAGGCTTTTTATGGTTTTTTGTGCGGAGTTATTTCCCAAAACTTTGATATCGAAACCATCTTTATTGACGGAATGAGGGTTATTTCAAATGCACAAGATGAATGCCTGAAAGGGTTCGTTGAAAATTTGGAGAAACTCAATAAGGAATTTGAAGTTGACTTCATTGTGAGCATGAGTCGAAATCCCGACAATGTTCCAGAGTTTCTGAAAGCTTACTTATAATAACTAGATAAGCTCTCCATATATTGAATTTGAAAAAAACAGACTGATAACCATACTTGCTATAGTATGGCTATTGGTCTGTATTTGTTTTTTGCTGAAAAGTGGCTTAAGCTATGTTATAATTATGAAGGACTTTGAGTTTTGTAAAGAGTTTACATAAGAAACAGAATAATATCAATATAATATTATTTATGAAAAAGATAGGGTTATTTATGTTTGGATATATATTGCCTGATAAGGGCGAGATGAAAATAAAAGAATATGAATTATTCAGAGCATATTATTGTGGAGTATGTAAATCAATGGGCAAGAGCTTTGGACCACTATGCAGATTTGCTCTCAATTATGATTCAGTTTTTTTAGGTATGCTTCTCTCTTCTATTAATAAAGAATCTGTCAGTCTTAAAAAAGAGCCCTGTATTGCTAATCCACTAAAAAGGAAATGGGTTGTTAAGAACAGTAACAGTGTGGATTTTTCCGCAGATATAAATATTATCCTGACCTATTACAAATTTAAGGATGATTGGACTGATGAAAAAAGTTACCTGGCAAAGTTGGGGCAGATAGTAATAAGCCCTGGATATAAAAGAGCATTGAATTGCAGTAAAGAAGCGGAGAGTCACATAAAAAAATCCCTCGAAAAGCTTCATGCTTTGGAAAGCCAGAGATGCAGTTCTATGGATATAGCTGCAGATCCTTTTGGAGAATTAATAAAAGGCATTATAAGCATAGGCTGTAATTGGGATAATGATAAGAAAAAAGAAGCCGTAGAGTGGTTGGGTTATAACATAGGAAAGTGGATATATATAATAGATGCTTTTGATGATATTGAAAAGGATATAGAAAAGAATAGCTATAATCCTCTTTTGCTTCAATATATGTATAAGGATGAAGAGGTTAATGAGTTTAAAAATAGAATAAGAGATGAAGTAAGATTTAATTTGATTCATACATTGGCACAGGCTGCATCAGCCTTTGAACTGCTTGATATGAACAACAAAAGCATAATAGAAAATATACTATACTTAGGAATGGACAAAAAAACAAAAAGTGTATTAGAAGGAAGGAGCTGCAATAAGGATGAGAAATCCCTATGAGGTATTAGGCATCAGAGAAGGGGCCTCAGTAGATGAAATAAAACGAGCATATAAAGAATTGGTTAAGAAATATCATCCTGATCAATACAGGAATAATCCCCTTTCTGAGCTGGCAGAAGAGAAATTAAAAGAAATCAATCAAGCTTATGATTATTTGATGAAGCAATATGAAAAAAGTGGTTCTCAGTATAGGAATCAAAGCAGTTCCTATGGCAGCAACAGTGGCTATGGAAACGATACCAGCTTATATTCGCAGATAAGAATGAATATTATGAATGGCAATATCCAAGCTGCAGAAACTTTGCTCAATAGAGTAACTATGAAGGATGCAGAATGGCATTACTTAAGAGGCTTAATATTTATGAGAAAAGGTTGGTATAATGAAGCGGTTAACAGCATAAATACTGCTGTAAATATGGATCCATCAAACATGGAGTATAGAGATGCATTGAATCGAATTGCCTATGCCAATAACAGATATCAAGCTTATGGATATGATAGAAGATATAGTGCAGGAGGACCGGATCTGTGCACCATGTGTCAGTGTCTTATTTGTTCTGATTGTTGTTGCGAGTGTATGGGTGGGGATTTGATAAACTGCATCTAGCAAGGGGGGTGTAAATATTGGGAAGAAAGGCTGCTTTGGGAGGAATTCTAACCGCTGTAAGTTTGATATTCCTGTACTTCGCCTTTTATTTACCTTCCATGAAGCTTACTATGTACTTCTTAACCGGAATAATACCTGGTCTGGTATTGGTTGAGATGGGAGTAAGACAGGCCTGGATGCTCTATGGTGCCACATCTATGCTATCTTTTATTATGTTAGGAAATGTTGTGAATACAATTCCTTACATTTTGATATTCGGACTTTATCCCATAATTAAGTTTTATATTGAAAAGACAAGAAGATTAATTATCCAGATACCGCTGAAGCTAGCTTTTTTCAATATAGCAATAGTTTTGGCTTATGTTATATGTACCAAGCTTTTTGCATTAAATATAGCTACTGCACTACCTATTGGATGGATAATTATAGGCATACAGCCTGCCTATTTGCTTTATGATTATATTTTTACAAGGGTAATTTTTTATTACTGTGATAGGGTTAGAATTAAATGGAGGAAAGATTTATCATGATAGATACAGTATTGTTTGATTTAGATGGAACCTTATTGGGAATGGATTATAAGGAATTTGAAAATAAATATTTTTCACTTCTGGGCACTAAGTTTGAGAAATATTGCTCTCCAAAAGAACTATATAATAATATATGGGAATCTACTATTTATATGATTAAGAACTCAGACGGCGTCAGATTGAATCAAGATATCTTTTTTGAGAAATTTAATCAGCTCATAAGGGAAGAGCATAGAGATTTGTATATTGCTGGATTCAATGAATTCTACGAAAAAGAGTTTGACCTGGTAAAGGATGCCACATACAGAATGGAGAACATGATAAAAGCAGTAAATATACTAAAATCTAAAGGGTATGATGTAATAATAGCCACAAATCCATTATTCCCAAAGCTTGCTATAGATAAAAGGATTCAATGGGCAGGATTGAATTTGGATGATTTCAGCTATGTAACTAATTTCGAGATATGCAGATTTTGCAAGCCTAATCCAAAGTTTTATGAAGATATTCTGAAGCTAAATAATAAGAAACCGGAGAATTGTCTCATGGTAGGCAATGATATGCTGGAAGATATGATAGCAAAGATGCTTGGTATAACCACATACCTGATTACAGATTGCATAATAGAGAGAGAAAGCCCCTATGCTCCTGATTACACCTCAGACAGCGCAGGATTCCTGGAGTTTGTAGCTACATTGCCTAGCATTGTATGAGATTTGCTAGTGTAGCAGCACAAGCCAATCTTAGGGATATATAATATCGCATGGGTTATTAACTTTGGTGACTCTAATGCTCATCTAAAAGAGAATTCTAACGGCGCAAAACGGGCATCCATGCCCTATGCTTCGCCAGTTGCGCCTAGCACGGCCTCCATGCCGTGCTTACGAATTCTCTATTTTAGATTTCGCAAAGAGTCATTAGCAAAGTTAACAAAAATGCTCTATTATATATCACCTAGATTTCACTGTATAGAAGAAAGCTGCAGTAACTAAAGAATAAGCATATGTGCAAGTGAACATATTTATTGATTTTGCTTGTAACTCTTAGCGAAATGTCCTTAGAAAAATCGTATGGGCAGCACGGATGCTGCCCAAGCCTTCCAGGGCATGGAGGCCCTTTGGGAGGCGTTAGATTTTTCTTAGGATATGAGCTTTAGAGTTACCAAAATCAATACTCATGTGAACTGCACATATGCTTATTCTAGTTTAATACAGTATCGAAGCAGTACCATTAAACACCCTAGAGGAATACCCTAATACCAGTGACTGGCGACTAGCGACCAGAGGCCAGTCCCAAGAGGAATCCCCTAGGCTACGCACAATTACGCTTTACCGCTGCAATTTAACACATTCCTCATCTTATGCTTAACCATATCCTTTATGGCTTCTCTTGCAGGTTTCAAATACTTGCGAGGATCAAAATCGCTTGGGTTTTCGTACAAATGTTTTCTTATGGAAGCGGTCATTGCAAGTCTAAGGTCGGTATCGATATTGATCTTGCAGACTCCGAGCTTTCCTGCTCTCAAAAGCATATCTTCGGGAACACCTTTGGCTCCCTTAACATCTCCACCATATGTATTGCATAGATCTACGAACTCTGGAAGCACAGTGGATGCACCATGAAGTACTAACGGGAATCCAGGAAGAAGCTTGCTTATCTTTTCCAGCCTTTCAAAATCAAGCATTGGTTCACCCTTGAACTTATATGCTCCATGACTGGTTCCTATGGCAATGGCAAGGGAATCGACACCGGTTCTTTCTACAAATTCTACTGCTTGGTCTGGATCTGTGAAGGTAGCATCTCTATCACTCACGTTTACAGCATCTTCAATGCCTGCAAGCCTTCCAAGTTCAGCTTCTACTACAACACCTTTATCATGAGCATATTCTACTACCTTTTTGGTTATGGCAATGTTCTCCTCGAAGGGATACTTGGAACCATCGATCATAACTGATGTAAAACCACCATCTACGCAAGCTTTACATATTTCGAAATCCTCACCATGATCCAAATGTAGACAAATAGAAAGGCCGCTGTCCTCTACTGCAGCTTCAACCAATTTCATAAGATAAATATGCTTTGCATATTTTCTGGCACCTGCTGACACTTGAAGTATTAGTGGAGCCTGTTCCTCCTTGGCTGCTTCAACAATGCCCTGGATTATCTCCATGTTGTTTACATTAAATGCTCCTACGGCATATTGGCCGTCGTAAGCTTTTTTAAACATATCTTTTGAAGTAACTAAAGGCATTTCATTACCTCCTCATTTTAATACATTAACAATACTATTATATCAGATATTCTAATATTTAGTTATACATACTTATATCTTTATTAGAGAACCTCTTCAATTTGCAGTTCTTTTTCCATGCTTAAATCTACTATTCTCGAATCTTCCAATCTAATAATAGGTTTTGATATTGCCTTCTGGTTTATAAATACTATTTCACCATAGGAGCCGTCACTAAGTCTTACATTGCTTCCAATATAATAGCTTGCAACTCTGCTGAGAAAAGTAAGCAGTATATTTGCATCGCACTTTGTTAAATATTCACTTTCAAACATCTCAAAAACATCAAAGCAAGTTTGGCGTTTCTTGTATACCCTGTCTGAAGTCATAGCATCGAAGACATCAGCTATAGCTGTGACCTTAGCATAAAAACTTATTTTATCACCCTTTAGTCCAAAGGGGTACCCGCTACCGTCTTCTCTTTCGTGGTGCATAAGTACAGCCATCATAATATCCTTACTTATTGCAATATTTCCTTCTAGTATCTTATAACCAAATATAGAATGCTTTTTCATTTCTTCATATTCGCTAGGTGTTAGTGGACCAGGTTTATCCAATATTTCAGGAGGTATTTTTGATTTGCCTATATCATGGAGAAGTCCACAGTAGGATAGTGTTCTTTTTTGAGCTGGGCTTAAGCCTAACCAATTACCGATAAGAGAGCATAGAAGAGAGACATTTAAACTATGAGAGTATGTATATTCATCAATAGCCCTATTGCTTTTAAGATTTGTAATTATTTCATTAATGGAAGTAAAACTGTCATTTAATTCTCTGACTATGTTTTGCACTTTTAAGGTATCCAATTTCTTGCCAATACCGATATCCTTTATTATAGTTTTGAACTCATTTACTTTTTCTTCATATACTATGTTAACTTCCATATCATTTTTAGTTTTTGGTTCATAATCTTCATAGACTTTAACTTTTTCTATTCCAAAGTTCATGAGTTTATTTACGGTGTAATCATCCAATATGGTGTATTTGTGAACTAAAATAGCTCCAAAATTATTGATGATTTCTTCTGATACCTTCATTCCTGGCTTACATTGTCTTATATCTAGAGTGATTTCATTTGACATACCTTCGCCCCCATTGTAATAATTACATGTATTAGACATTTATTAACAATATTATAACAGATTCAACTAAATAGTACAAATTTTTCAAACTTTCTACCTATAACCCATTAGTAAGATTAATTCTCAATAAATAGGAGATGTAAGAGTACTGGTTTAAATTTGATTTGTTGTAAACTGATTAATATTGTGCTAAAATAATAACGATATAGGAAAATAAAATATAAAAGTTCAGGTGCTGTATATGCAGTTAAAAGGGAAATGGGTGAAATTCCCATGCGGTCCCGCCACTGTGAGGGGGAGCGGCCTAGAAATGCCACTGATTTAATCGGGAAGGCCTAGGCAGCTGTGAACCATAGCCAGGAAACCTGCCTGAACTGTAGTTTTAGCTTGCCTACGAGCGATGGGGAGGTGAATTATTACGAAATATTCCTTTCTCACTGGAGAAAGGTTTTTATTTTGTTATGTCGGAAAATATAAATTCCTTTTTTATTTAAAACATATTGGAGGAGTGTTTACAATGAAAAGACTTAGAAAACTTACTATAATAATGCTTACATTAATGCTACTTTTAGCTTTGACTTCTTGTCAGACAGGAGAGAGTAGTGACAATAGCAAAGAAACGGCAAAAATAGAGATAATGGATATAAAAGGGAAAAAGGTGGTATTGAATAAGACACCAGAGAGAATAGTATCCTTATCACCAACAAACACAGAAATCGTCTTTGCTCTTGGGGCAGGAGAAAAATTAGTGGGAGTGACCAGTTACTGTGACTATCCAGAGGAAGCAAAAGATATCGACAAGATAGGTGACTTTGACAATCCCAATATTGAATTGATAAAGAAGATGAATCCTGATTTGGTTCTGGCAGGCGGATTCCTGCAAGAAGATTTGATGGCAGCTCTTGAGGGATTGAGCATTCCTGTTGCCTCAACTGAAGCTGCAGGTGTAGAGTCAATATATGATTCCATAGCAATGATAGGCAAGTTTGTAGGTCAAGAAACGAAGGCGGAAGAGTTAATAAACAATATAAAAAAGGATATAGAGGAAATAGAAATCAAGGTTATGGGTAAGGAAAAACCAAAAGTATTCTATCTGGTATGGAAGGAACCATTATTTACAACAGGCCAAGGAACCTATATCAATGAAATAATACAAATAGCCGGAGGTCAGAATGTAGCAGCAGAGACAGAGGGCTGGGCCCAGTACAGTTTTGAGGAGTTGCTGAAACAGAATCCCGACATTTTAATTGCTGCTTATCATTCTACTGACGAGGGCATGAGAAAAGAAGATATAATGAAGGATGAATTATTTAGCAAACTCCCATGTGTCAGGGATGGAAAAATTCATGTAATGACTGATGATAATATTGTCTCAAGACCGGGTCCAAGAGTAGTAGAGGCTATTAGAGAAATGGCCGAGGCTTTGCATAATGATACATTTTAAGCAATAGGCGGGTATGGATATGGATTATGAAGTAAGGGTAGAAGGCTTAGATTTTAGCTATGGAAGCAAGAGCATATTGAAGGATATAAATCTCAGCATGAAAGCAGGGAGTTTCATAAGTATCATAGGTCCTAACGGTTCAGGGAAAAGTACTTTTTTGAGAAATCTCTCCAGATATCTAAAACCTCAAAAAGGTATAATTATGCTGGGAAACGATGATATTAGAAAACTTTCACAAAAGGAAATCAGTAAAAAGGTTTCTGTGGTGCCCCAGAATATTCTTATGGAGTTTGACTATAAGGTGAAGGATATGGTACTTATGGGCCGGTACCCTTATGTTAAAAGAATGAAAGGTGAGACAGCAGAGGATATTAAAATTGCTGAAAGGTCTATGAAGTATACCAACACTTTGGAGTTTTCCAATAGGCATTTTAGTGAGTTAAGCGGCGGTGAGAAACAAAGGGTAATACTTGCTCAGGCCTTAGCTCAACAGCCTAGAGTACTGCTTATGGATGAACCCATATCCCACCTGGATTTGCAGTATCAGGTAGAAATACTTGATCTAGTGAAGAAAATGACATTGGAGGAAGGATTGACTTCTATCGCAGTGCTCCATGATCTGAATATGG